>DASWMK010000070.1 GCA_036399815.1 Acidimicrobiales bacterium | reverse complement strand
CACCTCGGTGAACGTGCCCCGGTGGGCGTTGTGCGGGTGGGCCGGCGCCTCGCCGAGCGACAGCACCGGCGCGAAGCACACGTCGGTGCCCTCCAGCAGCTCGCACCACTCGTCGCGGGTCCTCGTGCGGAAGGCCGCGGCCAGCCGCTCCCGCATGGCCGGCCACGAGGACCGGTCGTACTGGGCCGGCACGTCGTCGCCGAGGCCGACCCGCTCGACCAGCTCGGCGAAGAACTGCGGCTCGAGCGACCCGACGCTCACCCACCTCCCGTCGGCCGTCTCGTACACGTCGTAGAACCAGGCGCCCGTGTCGAGCAGGTTCACGCCCCTGCGGTCCTCCCACAGGCCGGCGGCGAGGAAGCCGTGGACCATCGTGGACAGCAGGGCGGCGCCGTCCACCATCGCTGCGTCGACCACCTGGCCCCGCCCCGAGGACCGGGCCTCCAGCACCCCGCACACGACCCCGAAGGCCAGCAGCAGCCCGCCGCCGCCGAAGTCGCCGACGAGGTTGAGCGGCGGCACCGGCGCCCCGCCCTCGCGCCCGACGGCGTGGAGCACGCCGGACAGGGCGATGTAGTTGATGTCGTGGCCGGCCGCGGCCGCGTAGGGGCCGTCCTGGCCCCACCCGGTCATCCGCCCGTAGACGAGCCGGGGGTTGCGGGCCAGGCACTCGTCGGGCCCGATGCCGAGCCGCTCGGCCACCCCGGGGCGGAAGCCCTCGACGAGCGCGTCGGCCGACCCGACGAGGCGCAGCACGAGGGCCGCCCCGTCGGGGTGCTTCAGGTCGACCCCCACCGAGCGCCGCCCCCGGTTGAGCACGTCGGTCGGCGGCGAGGACGGGTCGCCGCCCCTGACGGCGCCGGCCCGGTCGATCCGGAGCACGTCGGCGCCCATGTCGGCGAGGACCATGGCGCAGAACGGCCCCGGCCCGATCCCCGCCACCTCGAGGACCCGGACGCCGGCCAGCGGGCCGCTCACGGCCGGCTCAACGGGTCACCGGCACCCTGGCGGTGTGCTCGGCGATGGCGTCGACGATCGTCGGCCACAGGACCGGCGGAAGGTCGTGGCCCATGTCCGGGAGCACGACCAGGCGGGCGCCCGGCACCAGCTCGGCCGTGCGCCGCCCGCCCGAGACGGGCACGAGCGGGTCGACCTCGCCGTGGATCACGAGGGTCGGCACGGCCAGGCGGCGCAGGGCCTCGGCCCGGGACCCGGAGGCCAGCACGGCCAGCAGCTGGCGGCCGGTGCCGACCGGGAAGTAGCAGCGGTCGTAGGCCAGCGCCGAGCGCTCGCGGGCCGCCTCCTCGTCGAAGTGGACGGGGCTGCCGATGACCCGCGAGGCGCGGACCATCTGCTCGATCGACGCCTCCCGCTCGGCCGGCGGCCGGGTGAGCAGGACCTCCATCGCCTCCGCGGTCGGCTGGCCGACGTCGCGGTCGCCGGTGGTCGACATGATCGACGTCAGCGTGAGCACGCGGTCGGGGTGCTCGATGGCGATGGTCTGGGCGATCATCCCGCCCATCGACGCGCCGACCACGTGGGCGGCGGGGATGTCGAGGGCGTCGAGCAGGCCGACCCCGTCGGCCGCCATGTCCGACAGCAGGTACGGCGCGTCGATCGGCTGCTCGGCCCACGCGGCCGCGAACGCGGCCATGAAGTCGTCGGTCGACCAGTCCACCTTGGTCGACAGCCCCGAGTCCCGGTTGTCGTAGCGGACGACGAAGTGGCCCCGGTCGGCGAGCAGCCGGCACAGCCGCTCGTCCCAGGCGATCATCTGGGCGCCGAGCCCCATGACCAGCAGCAACGGCGGGTCGGACCGGTCCCCGAACGTGTCGTACTCGATCTCGATCCCGTTGGCGGCGGCGCGGGGCATGGCTCGGCAAGCTACCGGAGGCACACTGGTGGCGCCGTGTCGACCACCACCTTCTCGCTGCTCGTCAGGACCGGCCACCCGGACTTCCTCGACCTCCCGTGGGAGCGGGCGCTGCGGGAGTGGGACAGCGACCGGCTCGTGGACGTGGCCCGCGGCATCCACCGCCACGTCGTGCGCTTCGTGGACTACGAGGGCCGGGTCTACGCGCTGAAGGAGCTGCCCGACCCGGTCGCCGAGCGGGAGTACCGCCTGCTCCGGCGCCTGGCCGAGGAGAACCTGCCGGTCGTCGAGGCGGCCGGGACGGTCACCGGCCGGCGCAGCCCCACCGGCGAGCCGCTCGAGGGCGTGCTCGTCACCCGCCACCTGTCGTTCTCGCTCCCCTACCGGTACCTGTTCGTCGGCCGGACCGTCCCCGACGTGCAGGCCAAGCTGCTCGACGCGCTCGCCCTGCTCCTCGTCCGCGTCCACCTGGAGGGGTTCTTCTGGGGCGACTGCTCGCTCTCCAACGCCCTGTTCCGCCGGGACGCCGGCGCCCTCTACGCCTACCTGGTCGACGCCGAGACCGGCGAGTTCCAGCCCCGGCTGTCCGACGGCCAGCGCCAGCACGACCTCGAGATCGCCACCGCGAACGTCGCCGGCGACCTGCTCGACCTCGTCGCCGCCGGCCGCCTGCCGGCCGACACCGACCCGCCGAGGTGGCCGACGACCTCCGCCGGCGCTACGAGGGCCTGTGGGACGACCTCACCCGCGAGGAGGTGTTCTCCCGCGACGAGCGCTACCTGGTCGACGCCCGCCTGCGCCGGCTCAACGAGCTGGGCTTCGACGTCGAGGAGCTCGAGCTGGTGGCGACCGACGGCGGCGACCGCATCCGGCTCCAGCCGCGCGTGGTGGAGGAGGGCCACCACAGCCGCCGCCTGCGCCAGCTCACCGGCCTCGCCGTGCAGGAGAACCAGGCCCGCCGGCTGCTGAACGACATCGCCGGCTACCGCGCCCACCTGGAGCGCACGGAGGGCAGGGAGCTGGCCGACGCCGTCGCCGCCTACCGGTGGCTGACCGAGGTCTTCGAGCCGGCCATCGCCGCCATCCCCGAGGAGCACCGCCACAAGCTGGAGCCGGTCGAGGCCTTCCACGAGATCCTCGAGCACCGCTGGCTGCTGTCCGAGCGGGCCGGGTGCGACGTGGGCATGGCCGAGGCCGTCGCCAGCTACGCCAGCGAGATCCTCGCCCCGAGCCCGTCGGAGGCCTGGTTGCTCCACCGCAGCTGGGACACGGGCACGGTGCCGGTCGTCGAGGTCGACTAGGCCGACGCCGCCAGCACGGCCGGCCCGAGCCAGTCGGCCACCTGCCGGGACGTCGCCTCGGTGAAGTGGACGCCGTCGGGCCGCAGGTCGGGGTCGAGCTCGCCGCCGGGCAGGGACCGGAGGTGGGCGGCCAGGTCGACGACGGCGACCTCGGGGTGGCGGGCCAGCACGCCGGCGACCACCTCCCGGACGCGCAGCATCCTCGCCGGGTCGGAGGCCGGGTAGGGCTCGGGCGGCGGCGGGGTCTCGTTGCGGCCGAGGTCGATCAGCGGGCTGGTCAGCCACACGACCCTGGCCCCCGAGGCCTCGAGCACGTCGACGGCCTGCTCGGCCTCGCGGGCGAGCACGGCGTCGTAGACCGGGTCGCCGGGCGCCCGCCACCCGTCGTCGCCGGGGAGGCGGTGGTCGGCCACCTCGCGGGCGCCGACGAGCACGACGGCGACGTCGGCGTCGGCCTCGTCGGCGGCGGCCGCCCACCGGTCGGGCCACGACGCGCACCCCTCGGGGTCGGGGCCGACCACGCCCTGGTAGTCGACCTCCTCGGCCCGCACGATCCCGCAGCCGAGGTCGTGGAAGCCGCCGGCGAACACCAGCCGGCCGGTGTCCCGCCCCCACTCGGCCAGGCCCCAGGCCGTCATCAGCGCCGTGCTGTCGCCGAACACCGCCACCCGGGGCGCGGCCGGCGAGGCCGACGCGTCGCCGGTCGAGGCGGCCAGGCGGGCCGCCGTCGCCTCCAGCCCGGGCGCCGCCGGGGGGACGGCGGCCGCCGCCGTCAGCACCATCGCCGCCGCCGACACGCCCGCCACCCGCAGCACGCCGGCCGGGACCGCCGCGCCCCGCCGCACCGGCGCCTCCAGCCACCGGTAGGAGGCCGTGGCGACGGCCAGGGTGACGGCCACGCGCAGGGCGAGGAGGGGCGCGCCGCCGAGCCCGGTGCGGCCCTCGTCGAGCACGAGGAACAGCGGCCAGTGGAACACGTAGACCCCGTAGGACACGACCCCGAGGCGGCGGAGCGGCTCCCACGACAGGACGGCGGCGACCGGGCTGTGGCGCTGCGTGGCGGCCACCACGAGCACGGCGCTGGCGACCGCGTACGCCGCCAACCCGCCCCGGTAGAGGCCCGGGCTGCCGGTGCCGACCGCCGTCCACGCCCACGCGCTGGCGGCGAGGGCGGCGACGCCGCCGACGGCCACCGCCGCCCGCACGACGCGGCCGGGCCGGCGGCCGGCGAGGGCGAGGGCGAGGAGCACGCCGGCCAGCAGCTCGACGGCCCTCGTCGGCGTCCCGTAGTACAGGAGGTCGGCGTCGGCCCCCGGGTCGAGGGCGAGCGTGAGGACGAGCGAGGCGGCGACGGCCGCCCCGGACACGGCGGCCAGCGCCCGCCGCAGCGGCCGGCCCGTGCGCACCAGCCAGGCGACCGTCAGCGGGAGGACCAGGTAGAACTGCTCCTCGATGGCCAGGCTCCAGAAGTGGAGCACCGGCGACGGCGCCGACGCGAGGTCGGCGTAGGACCGGCCGGCCACCACGAACCGCCAGTTGGCCACGTCGCCGAGCGCCGACCACACGTCGCCGGCCAGCCCCGGCGTGCGCAGGTCGGGGACGGCCGCGGCCAGCACGACCGTGCCGGCCAGGCCGACGAGCGCGGCCGGGGTCAGCCGGCGCAGGCGCCGGGCCCAGAACCCGCCGAGCGACAGCCGGCCGGTGGTCGCCACCTCGTCGAGCACGAGGGTCGTGATGAGGTAGCCGGACAGGGTGAAGAACGTCGACACGCCGAGGAACCCGCCGGGCAGCCACGACACCCCGCCGTGGAACAGCAGCACGGCGAGCACGGCGAGGCCGCGGAGGCCGTCGAGGCCGGGCCGGTACGGAAGGGCGCGGCGCCGGCCCCCGCCGACCGCTGCGAGCCCCGCCCCGTGCGCCATCCCCCGACGAAGGGTAGGCGGGCACGCCGGTGGGGTGGCGGCACCGCAGTAGCGTTCGCCGATGGCCCCGGCGTTCGGCGTGCACACCG
>DASWMK010000069.1 GCA_036399815.1 Acidimicrobiales bacterium | reverse complement strand
CGTCCGCCCACCCGCCGGCCAGGTCCAGGCACAGCTCGTCGCGGAGCACGCCGGCCAGCGCGGTCACGCCGGCGGCCGTCGACCCCTCCCCGGCCAGCAGCACCCCCGCCTCCCTGGTCAGCGCCTCGGCCACCTCGTTGTCGCTCTCCCGCACCATGGTGGCGACGAGGTCGGCGAGCGGCGGCGACCGCAGCGAGGCGACCACCCGCCCGCCGGCCGGGGCGGCGGCGACGACGGTCGGACCGGCCACGGTCACCCCCGCCCCGGCCAGCGCGGCCCGGAACAGCTCGCCGTTGCCGGTCGTCGGGTCGGCGACGAAGGCGGCGTCGGTGCGGTGGCGGTTGTCGTCGACGGTGAGCGCCGACAGCGGCCCGACGTACGCCGGCTGCTGCCACCCCTGCCACCCGGGCGCCGCCCTGGCCGCCTCGTAGCGGGTCTCGTCGACGACCAGCCGGCCGGGCACGGCGGCCACGCCCGCCGCCGCCACCTGCGCGGCGAGGGCGGCGAGCGACCCGGTCGTGAGGGTCGGGTCGCCCCCGGCCACCAGCACGAGGTCGTCCCCGGCCGCCCGCACCTCGGTCGCCATCCGGTGGCCGGCCGGCAGGGCGGCGAGCACGCCGGCCGCGGTCAGCAGCTTCTGGTTGGACGCCGGCGCCAGCGCCAATGCGGGCTCCCTGGCGCCGACCTCCCCGAACCCCTCGACCCAGACCGACGCCGACACCGCCGCCGTCCCGAACCGCCCGTCGGCCAGCCCGGCGGCCACCGCGGCGACCAGCCCGGGCGGCGGGCGCTCGGTGGCGACGGCCGGCGGGGCCGGGCACGGCGGGGGCGGGGCCGTGGTCGTGGTGCTGGGCGGCGGCCGGGTGGTGGCCGGGGCGGTGGTCGCCGTGGTGGTGGGAGCGCGGGTGGGCGCCGGCGCGGCCACCCTCGGGGCCGGCGCCGAGCAGGCGGCGGCGAGCGCGACGGCGACCAGCACCGCCCGCGCCCGCACGGGCGCTACCGCACCCGGGTGACGTCGGCCCCGACGGCCCGCAGCTTCTCGTCGAGCCGCTCGTAGCCCCGGTCGAGGTGCCAGGCGTCGCTCACCACGGTCTCGCCCTCGGCCCGCAGGCCGGCGACGACCAGCGCCGCCCCGGCCCGGATGTCGTGGGCCCGCACGGGCGCGCCCGACAGCGCCGGCCGGCCCCGCACGACGGCGTGGTGGCCCTCCGTGCGGATGTCCGCGCCCATGCGGATCAGCTCGTCCACGTAGCGGAACCGCCCGGAGAACAGGTTCTCGGTGACGATGCCGACGCCGTCGGCCACGGCCAGCAGCGCGGTGAGCAGCGGCTTGTAGTCGGTGGCCACCCCCGGGTACGGCAGGGTGGCCACGTCGACCGACCGCAGGCGGCCGGGCGCCATGGCCCACAGCCCCGCGCTGTCCGGCGAGATGCGCATGCCCATCTCGCCGAGCTTGGTGATCAGCATGTCCATGTGGTCGGGGCGGGCGCCGACGAGGGTGAGCTCCCCGCCGGCCATGCCGAGGGCGGCGAGGAACGTCGCCGCCTCCACCCGGTCGGGGATGACCGTGTGCTCGACCGGGGACAGCTCGTCCACCCCCTCGACGACGATTGTCGACGTGCCGGCGCCGAGCACCCTCGCCCCCATCCGGTTGAGGAAGGCGGCCAGGTCGGCGACCTCCGGCTCGCGGGCGGCGTTGTCGATCACGGTCGTGCCCTTGGCCAGCACGGCGGCCATGACGATGTTGTCGGTCGCCGTGTGGCTCGGGAACTCGAGCACCAGCCGGGCGCCGACCAGCTTCTCGGCCCTCGCCTCCACGTAGCCGTGGGCGTAGGAGAACTCGGCGCCCATCTCGGTGAGCGCCCGGACGTGGATGTCGATCGGGCGGGGGCCGAAGTCGTCGCCGCCGGGCAGGGCCACCCTCGCCCGGCCCGCGCTGGCGAGCAGCGGCCCGAGCACGACGATCGAGGCCCGCATCCGCTCGACGAGCTCGTAGGGCGCCTCGGGGAGGATCTCGGCCGGCCGGTCGACGCTCACCTCGTCCGGGCCGGTGCGGGTGACGGTGAGCCCCATGGCGACGAGCAGGTCGCTCATGAACTCGACGTCGGCGATGCGGGGGACGTTGCGCAGCACCGACCGGCCCTCGGCCAGCACGGTCGCCGCCATCAGCTTCAGCACCGAGTTCTTGGCCCCGCCGATCGGCACCTCGCCCTCGATGGGCCGGCCCGGGCGGACGACGAACCGGTCGTCCGTGCGGGTCGGGGCGGCGGGCATTCCGCCAGTATGGTCCGGCCCCCGACCCCGAGGAGGACGGCCCCGCTGGCCACCGCCACCCGCACCACGGTCCTCGACGAGGCCGGCGTCGAGCGCCTGCTGCGCCCGAGGGACGACGTGGTCGTCGAGGCGCCGGCCGGCGACGGGTCGTTCACCGCGGTCACCGGCGCCTTCTCCCGCTACCGCCGGACGGTGGCCGCCAGCCGCCGGCCCGACGGCCGCTTCGACGCGACCGTGACCGTCGACTTCCGGGTGGCCGTCCCCGGCTGGGGGGTCGTGTTCGTCCCGCTCCTCCGCCGGGCCCTGACCCGCCCGCCGGGCGCCCGGCCGCCGTGGTGGGCGCCGCCCGACCGCCTCGACGAGCGGGCCGGCACCGTCCTCGGTTGGCTGCTCACCGCCTCGCTCGTCGCCGGCTACCTGGGGACGCTCCTCACCCAGACGATGACGTTCGCGGCCGACGAGTTCGGCGCCGGCGAGGCCGCCCAGGGCACCACGCTCGCCGTGGTGCGGGTGGCGATCGTGCCCGCGCTGGTGCTCGTGGCGCTGGCCGACCGGCGGGGCCGCCGCCGGGTGCTGGTCGGCTCGGCCGCCGGCGCCGTGGTGCTGGCCGCCTGCGGGGCGCTGGCGCCGTCGCTCGCCGTGCTCGGCGCCACCCAGGTGGCGGCCAGGGGCTGCTCGATCGCGCTCGCCATCCTGATCTCGATCGTGGCCGCCGAGGAGATGCCGGCCGGCTCCCGGGCGTACGCCATCAGCGTGCTCGCCATGGCCGCCGCCCTCGGGGCCGGCGTGTGCCTCTGGGCCCTGCCCCTGGCCGACACCGGCGAGCAGGGCTGGCGGGCGCTCTACGTACTGCCGCTGCTGTCCCTCCCCCTCGTCAGGAAGATCGCGACGGGCCTGCCCGAGAGCCGGCGGTTCGCCGCCCCCCACGCCACCGCGCCCGTGTCCGGCCACGGCCGGCGGTTCTGGCTGCTCGGCGCGGCGGCCTTCCTGCTGTCGCTGTTCGGTACGCCCGCGTCGGGGTTCCTCAACGAGTTCCTGCGGGAGGACCGGGGCTACACGGCCGCCGGCATCACCGCCTTCTCGATCCTCACCAACACGCCGGGCGGGATCGGCATCGTCGTCGGCGGCAAGCTGGCCGACCTGCGGGGCCGGCGGCTGGTCGGCGCGGTCGCCACGTTCGTCGGCACCGGCGCGACCGCCCTGATGTTCCTCGGCTCGGGGTGGGCGATGTGGGCCTGGTCCATCCTCGGCGCGGTGGTCGGCGCGGCCGCCGTGCCCGCGCTCGGCGTCTACGGCCCCGAGCTGTTCCCCACCTCGCTGCGGGGCCGGGCCAACGGGGTCATCGCCGGCCTGGGCGTGGCCGGCGGCGTGCTCGGGCTGGTGCTGGCCGGCGCCCTGGCCGACCCGCTGGGCGGCATCGGCCACGCCATCGCCGTGCTGGCCGTCGCCCCCGTCGTCCTCGCCGTGCTCGTGCTGACCGCCTTCCCGGAGACGGCCCACCGCGAGCTCGAGGAGCTCAACCCCGAGGATCGTCTCCCCGGCGGACCTCCCGCACCGCCGTCCCCAGCACCTCCACGCAGCGGTCCAGCGCCTCGTCCTCGATGACGAGGGGCGGGCAGAAGGCGAGCGCCGCCGGCCCGAGCGCCCTGGCGATCACGCCCGAGCGCATCATCGCGTCGCGCACGGCGACGGCGTCGACCCCCTCGGGCATGACCGCGGCCCACACCGCGCCGTCGCCCCGCACGCCCTCGACGAGCCCGGACGGGATCGACCGCAGCCCGTCCTCCAGGCGCCGGCCGACGGCGACGGCCCGGTCGACCAGGCCCTCCCGCTCGGTGACGTCGAGGGCGGCCATCGCGGCCGCGCACGCCGCCGGGTGGCCGCTGTAGGTGAACCCGGTGCGCAGCACGTAGGCAGGGTCGGACTCGAGGGCCTCCCGCACCCGCGCCCCGACGAGCACGCCGCCGAGGGGCTGGTAGCCGGACGTGACGGCCTTGGCGAACGTGACGAGGTCGGGGACGACGCCGTAGCGCTGGGAGCCCCACCAGGCCCCGAGCCGGCCGAACCCGCAGATCACCTCGTCCATGATCAGCAGCGCGCCGTGCTCGTCGCACAGGCGCCGCAGCCCCTCGAGGTAGCCGGGGACGGGCGGGTACACGCCGCCCGCGCCCACCACCGGCTCGGCGATGACGGCGGCGACCTCGGCGCCCCGGTCGGCGAACAGCTTCTCGACCTCGCCGAGGTCGTCGTGGGCCACGCGGGCCACCTCGCCGAGCAGCGGCCCCCAGCCCTCCTGGTTGAGCGGCAGGCCCTGCACGGACGTCCCGCCGTAGGCCGTGCCGTGGTACGAGTTGACCCGGCCGACGACCACCTGGCGCTCGGGCTCGCCCCGCAGCACCGCCGTCACCCTGGCCAGCTTGAGCGCCGTGTCGACCGCCTCGGAGCCCGAGCAGGTGAGGAACACGCGGGCGTCGGGCATGGGCGCCAGCGCGGCGAGCCGCTCGCACAGCCGGTCGGCCGGCTCGTTGGTGAACCGGTCGAAGGTGTGGAAGTTGTCGAGGGTGCGCAGCTGGGCGTGCACGGCGTCGGCGATCTCGGCCCGCCCGTGGCCGGCGTTGCAGTACCAGAGGCTGGCCAGGGCGTCGACGTAGGCGTTCCCGGCGTCGTCCCACACGGTCGCCCCCTCGCCCCGCACGATCGTCACGAAGTCGTCGGACGCCGGCCGGGCGAACGGGTGGAGGAAGGCGGGCGGTGCCATGCGGCGAACCTAGTCCCCGAGCCCGCCGAGCCACTCGGCCACGGCGGCGGCGATGCGGGCGTCCTGGCCCCTCGGGTCGTGCCCGGCGCCATCCAGCCACACGTGGGTGACCGGTCCGGGGATGGCGGCCGTGGCCGCCTCGACCTCCTCGGGCGAGCCGAACGGGTCGCGGGTGCCGCCGACGAACAGGCACGGGACGCCCAGCTCGGCGAGGTGCTCGGTGCGCAGCTTCTCCGGCCGGCCCGGCGGGTGGAGCGGGTAGCTGAGGAGGACGAGGCCGGCGGCCGGCAGGCCCTCGGCCACCGCCATCGAGCACATCCGCCCGCCCATCGACCGGCCGCCGAGCACGACCTGCTGGGGCCGGCAGCGGGCCCGGGCCGCCAGCACGGCGGCCTCCTCGCGGACGGTGGCCACGAGCACCGGCGCCCGGTCGGGCGCCCGCCGGCCGGCCTTGCGGTACGGGAAGTCGACCCGGGCGACGGGCAGCGGGGCGACGGCGGCCTCGACGGCGACCAGGGTGTGGTGGTCGGCCCCGCCCCCCGCCCCTGGGGTCAGCAGCAGCGCGCCCGGCCTGGCCACCCGCCCATCGTCGCGGGCCGGGTCAGCCGGCGTCGAGGAGGATGCGGCGGGCCTCGGCGAGGTCGGCGATGCGGGCGGCGGCGTCCTCGGCCGCGCCGCCGTGGTCGGGGTGGGCCAGGCGGACGAGGTCCCGGAACCGGCGCTGCACGTCCCTCGACCCGGGGGCGTCGAGGAGCTCGAAGCCGAGGACGTCGAGGGCCCAGGCCACCGGGTCGGCGAAGGCCCTGGTCGACGTGGCCCGCGGGCCGGACAGCCCGGTGAGGTGGGCGACCAGCGCCGGGCCGACCGGCCCCCGCCAGTGGACGGACTTGCGGATCACGTCCATCACCGCCGCCCGGCGTTCCCGCTCGACCTGGCCGGCGGCGTACACGGCCCCGAGGACCTGCTGGGCCGGCCAGCCCTGGTTGTCGAACAGGAACTCGATCCGCTCGCCCTCCCCGACCAGGCGGTGGCGGCTGCGGGACAGCCCGATCCGGTCGGTCTGGAAGCGGTAGCGGAGGCGGGGCTGGGGGATGCGCCGGCCCTCCTCCAGCTCGACGGTCAGCCGGAGGAGGTCGGGCAGGAGGTCGGGGTCGACCTCCTCCACGTGCGCGGCGACGACGGCCCCGAGGAGGATCCCGCCGAACCCGGGGGCGGGGTGGACGGGCAGGTGCCGGCGGCCGAGCGCGACCCGGCGGGTGGGGGCCACCCGGCGCGAGTGCCAGATCTCGAGCTCCGCCAGCAGCATCCGGTCACGGTACCGGTGGGGGGTGCACCGCCCCCCATCAGCGCCGCCCCCGCGGCGGCCCGCGGTCAGACGTAGCGGCGGAGGGTGGAGCGCACGGCGGTGGCCCGCTCGACGACGGCCTCGTCGTCCTCGTCGCCCTCGATCGCGGCCTTCAGGTCGGTCGCCTGGTCGACGATGGCCGACCAGTCGTCGTCCGCGAACCCGAACGGCGTGCCCAGCTCGGCCACCCGGTCGGCGGCGGCCACGCCCTCGAGCACGGCGTCGGCGTCGCTCGGGTCGTGGAGGAGCCGGTCGGCCGCGAGGAACAGGGCCGACATGACGTCCTGGGCCGCCGTCCCCTCGTCGGCGGCCTCGTCGGCGTCGAGCGCGTCGGGGAACTCGACGCGGTCGAGGGCCTCCTCCACCTGGGCCTCGTCGTCCTCGTAGACGACCAGCACCCCGGTCTCCTCGTCCCAGGCGTGGGCCACGCCGACCTCGTCGAGGACGGCGTCGAGCTCGCGCCGCTGCTCGTCGGTCCAGCCCTCCAGCTCGTACTCCAGCTGCGGGCGGTCCGGGTCGAGGTCCTCGGGCTCCTCCTCGCCCCGGTCGAGGTCGTCGAGCAGGGCGTCGACCCGCTCCTCGTCCTCCCGCCGCACGACCAGGGTCGCCACCTCCCACACGTGGCGGATGCCCTCGCTCGTGAGCAGCCGGTCGACCAGGACCCGGTCGTCGGGGTCCCAGCCCTCGAGGTCGTAGGCGACCTGGTCGCCCTGGCCGAGCTGCTCGGCGTCGGCCGGGGCCTCGTCCACCAGGTCCACCCCGCAGTCGGCGCAGACGGTGGTCGTGGCCACGTAGCGGGCCCCGCAGGCCGGGCAGGCGCGCGTCTCCATGGTCGTCATCCTCTCCAGCGCAGGACGTGGCGGCGGAGGAAGGACTCCACCCGCTCCAGCTCGTCGACGACGGTCTCGGGTCGCAGCCACCCGTGCCCCTCCCCCGGGTACACGTGGTGCTCGACGACGGCGCCCCTCGCCCGCAGCCGCTCCACCAGGGCGGCGGACTGGGCCGGCGGCACGGCCGGGTCGTCGCTGCCGTGCAGGACGAGCAGCGGCGACCGGATGCGGTCGACCACGTGCACCGGGGACCGCTCCCGGTACCGGTCGGCGGCCTCCGGCAGCGGCCCGACGACCGAGTGGAGGTAGTGGGCCTCGAACCGGTGCGAGGTCTCGTCCAGCTCGAACAGGTCGGTGACGCCGAACAGGTCGACGCCGGCCGCGCACCGGTCGGGGTGGTGGGCGAGCAGGTTCAGGACGGTGAAGCCGCCGGCCGACCCGCCCATCGGGACCATCCGCCGGGGGTCGCCCCAGCCCCGCTCGGCGGCGGCCCGCATGCCGGCGGCGCAGTCGGCCACGTCGAGCTCGCCCCAGCGCCCGGCCATGGCCTGGGCGTAC
>DASWMK010000068.1 GCA_036399815.1 Acidimicrobiales bacterium | reverse complement strand
CGCCACGAGGAGGCCGACGGCCAGCGCGGCGGGCAGGAGGAGGAGGACCAGCCTCCTGGTCACGGTGTCCGTCCTTTCCCTTCGCCGCCGCCGTCCAATCCGGCGGGCAGCACGATCGTGAACCGCGAGCCCCGGCCGGGCACCGAGGAGCACTCCAGGTCGCCGTCGTGGGCCCGCACGACGCGGGACACCATGGCGAGGCCGAGGCCGAGGCCGCCGAAGCGGCGGGTGGCCGACCCGTCGAGCTGGGCGAAGTCGCCGAAGATCGAGTCGAGCCGGTCGGCCGGGATGCCGACGCCGCTGTCGGTGACCGAGATGCGGACCCGGGGCCGGCCGGCGCCGTCGCCGTCGCCGTCCGCCGAGGCGGCGAGGCGCACGGGGCCGCCGTCGGGCGAGTACTTCACGGCGTTGTCGACGAGCTCGTCGATGGTCACCTCGAGGAGGCGGCGGTCGGCGACGACGGCCGGCACACCCCTGGCCACCCTCCTCGTGATCGGGTGGCGGTCGCCCAGCCGGGGCCGCCAGCGCTCGACGGCCGCGTCGAGCAGGTCGCGCACGGCCACCGGCTCGGGGCGCAGCTGGAGCGGCCCGGCGGCCATCGTGGCGAAGTTGACGAGCTGGCCGATGACCCGCTCGAGCTGGTCGGCGGCGGCGATGATCTCGCCCGCGAACTCGCGGGCCGACTCGGGGGGCACGGTGCGGGAGCGCAGCACGCCGGCGAAGCCCTTGATGGGGGTCAACGGCGTGCGGAGCTCGTGACTGATGTTCGACAGGAACTCCGTCCGCATCCGCTCGACCTCGCGCTCGCGCCGCACGTCGCGGAAGACGGCGACCGCGCCGGCCGATCCGCCCCCCGACGGCACCACGGTACCGCCCGAGACGGCGACCGGCACCTCCCCGCCGTCCGGGCGCACCACCGTGGCCTGCGTCGACCACGCCTCGGGGGGCGGCGACGCCAGCCGGTCGGCCACGTCCTCGCCGTCTTCCCCGACGACCGCGCCGACGGCGGCGACCGGCCGCCCGACCGCGTCGGCGGCCGCCACCCCGAACAGCTCCTCGGCCGCGGCGTTGAAGTCGGTGACCCGGCCGTCCGCGTCGACGGCCACCAGCGCCTCGCCCATGCCGGCGACGACGGCCTCGAGCCGGGCTCGCAGCCGGGCCTCGTCGTCGGCGGCCCGGCGCAGCTCGGCGGTCATCGACCGCAGCGACCCGGTCATCGAGTCGAACGCCGACCCGAGCACGCCCAGCTCGTCGTCGCTGCGCACGGCGCTGTCGACGTCGAGGTCGCCGGCCTGGACGCGGCGGGCCGCGGTGGTCAGGCGGCGCAGGCCGGCGCCGATGCGCTCGCCGACGACGGCGGCCAGCACGAGCGCCAGCGCGGCGGCGGCCAGGGCGACGAGGAACAGGGTCCGGTACAGGTCGGCCCGGGTCTCGTCGGCGACGGCCGTGGGGAGCGAGGCGACGGCCGCCATCACCGGGGTGCCGGCGGCGTCGAGGACGGGGCGGGCGACGACGAACCGGCCGCCGGTCTCGACCGACGCCGCCGCAGCCTCGGCCGTGGCCCGGCCGGCCAGGCGCAGCACCTCGGCGGCCGGCGGCTGGTCGCCGTGCCCGGCCAGCACCTCGGCCCGGGTGGCGAAGGCCAGGCCGAGGTTGGCGTCGCCGGCGGCCCGCAGGGCCAGGTAGCCGGCGTCGAGCGGCGTCGACGCCACGACCAGCGCCACCGGGGCGGCCTCGGGCGGGGCGTCGGGGGCGGTGACGGCGGTGGCGGCGAGGGCCAGCGCCCGCCCGGCGACGACGGCCACCGACTGGGCCGACCCGGCCTGCTCCCCGGCCTCGGCCACGACGGGCTGGCCGGCGATGGCCAGGCGGGTGTCCGCGTCCTCGGCACCGACGGCGGCGACCGGGCGCAGGTCGGTGCCGACGACGAGGAGGGGGCCGTCGAGCGCCAGCCGGTCCCGCAGGCGCGCCAGCTCGGCGGCGACCCGGTCGCGGGCGCCGGCGTCCCCGCCGACCGCGGCCGTGAGCTCGGCGGGCACGGCGGCGACGAGCGCGTCGGCGACGACCTGGGCCCTCGTGAGCGCCACCTGGGCGGCCGCGTTCGGGCCGGCGTCGGCGGCCAGCGCCGCCTCGGTGGCGGCCCGCACGTCGGCCCGGCGGAGCAGCTCGTCGTCGACGTTGCCGGAGATGACGACGGACAGGGCGACCCCCACGCCGAGGACGGCGACGAGGAGGATGGCGGTGGCGCTCGTGGCGATGCGGGCCGACACGGCCCGCCGGCTGGCGCCGACCAGGCCGGCCCCGAGGCCGAGCGCCCCGGCGGCGGACGCCCAGTCGCCGGCCGCCCCGCTGCCGGCGGCGCCGAGCGCGGTGCCGGCCGCGACCGCGGCGATCCCGGCGAGGGCGGCCGCCCGCGTCGCCATCGGCCCCGCCCACCACCACCAGCCGGCGGCCAGGGCGACGGCCCCGCCGGCCCGCAGGCCGACCCGGAGCGGGGCGTCGGGCTCGGGGAGGACGAGCGCGCCCCGGAGCACGGCGGCGGTGGCGAGGGCGGCGAAGCCGAGGGCGAGCGCGTCGCCGGCGAGGCGGCGGCCCCGGCCGTCGGCGACGAGCAGGGCGGGACGGCGGAGGGCCAGCGCGAGCGCGCCGGCCGACACGAGGAACAGGGCGAACTCGGCGACGAAGCGGGCCTGCACGGCGGCCGGGCTCATCCGGCCCCCCGGCCCCACCCGCCAGCGTCGATCACCTCGCCCCCTACGTGCCTCCCGACTGCCCCGGCCGCCCCAGCGCCATCGCGTTCCCACCGAGGTCGGCGAGCGCCTGGAGGGCGTCGTCGAGCGTAGCCACCCGCACGACGCGGAGGTCGTCCCCCGCCCGCGCCGCGGCCTGCTCGTACTCGTCGGCCGGCACGAGGAACACGTCGGCGCCCGACTCCCGCACCGTCACCGTCTTCTGCGCCACCCCGCCGACGGGGCCGACGTTGCCCTCGCCGTCGATCGTCCCGGTGGCGGCCACGACCTCGCCGCCGGTCAGCTCGCCGGGCGTCAGCACGTCGAGGAGCCCGAGCGTGAACGCCAGGCCGGCCGAAGGGCCGCCCACCGACCCGGAGTCGATGTCGACCGAGAACGGCAGGTCGTAGCGGAGGTCGCGGGTCTGCGCGAACACGCCGAGCACGGGCCCGCCGCCCTCGTCGGCGGCCCGCTCGGCCAAGGTGACGCGCTCGGTGCGCTCCTCGCCCTCGCCGGCCGGGTCGACCCGCAGGGTCACCTCGTCGCCGGGCTGGTGGGCCTGGATGCCGGCCACCAGGTCCTCGGAGAGCGCCACGTCCTCGCCGTCGATCCCCACGATCGTGTCGCCCGGCTCCAGCACGCCGGCGGCCGGCAGCGTCTCGTCGATCTGGACGACCAGCGCGCCGGTGCCGTGCGCCGGCACGTCGTAGCCGAGCTCGCGGAGGGCGACGACGGTCGCCACCTGCTTCGAGGTGTCCATGAGCTCGAGGTTGACCTGGCGGTTCTGGTCGGGGCTCTGGTCGCCGAGGATCTGCTCCTCGGGCACGACGTCGACGTCTTGGTCGAGCCACCCCCGCAGCGACTCGAGCAGGGTCGCGTGCCCGACCGACACCGTCGTGAACAGCACCTCGCCGTCGGCCGGGAACGTGTGCTCCTCGTCGACGGCGATGAGCGGCTCGGTGGCCCGGGCGTTGCCGGGGGCGATCGTGTAGTAGGGGACGGTGATGAAGGCCGAGCCGATCACGGCCGCCGTGACCAGCCCGGCGAGCACGCCGAGGGCCGTCCAGAGCCGCCGGTGCGGCCGCCGGCGCGGGGGCTCGGGCGGGGGGTCGAGAGGTACGCTCGGCGCCGTCGTGTCCACCGCCGACCAGCCTGCCACGGCACCCGCTCGATCCCCACGCGCCGAGGCGCGCCTGCGCCCCCGCCGTCGGGGGGAACCGGCGGGGGCGCGAGCTGTCGGCGCCCGCGGCGGGGACGCCACCCGTCAGGAGCGGGTGACCCCCCGCTGGTGGCAGCGGCTGCGGTCGGCGGTGTTCCTCGCCGTCCTCGTCGTGATCGTCGGCGTGCTCGTCGCCGTGGCCATCGCCGTCACCGTGGTGGTGCTGGTGGTGGCGCTCCAGCGCCTGCTCGCCTAGCGGGACGCCGCGGGCGGGACGGGCCGTCCTCCCCGGCCCGCCCGTCGACGACCTCAGCGGCCGAACAGGCCGCGGCGCCCGGCCACCGACCCGTTGGCCCCGAGCGGGACGACGGGCACGTGGTCGGGCTCGACCATCGGGGGCATCGGCATCGGCATGGGCGGCGCCTCCGCCATCGGGACCGGCTCGGCCGGCATCCCCTCCGGGGCCATGGCCTCGTGCGCGTGGGGCTCGGGGAGCATGGCCGGCTCCGGCTCGGCGGCCGGCATCGGCGGCTCGTGGCCGAGGGTGACCCGGTAGTACGGCCGGAACTCGAAGGTCACCTCCTCCATGCGGAAGATGCGGGCGTGCTCGACGCCGTCGTCGTTGCGGAGCCGCTCGACGAAGGCGGCGGCGTCCGCCAGCTCGTCGGACTGGTGGTAGCCCGGCCGTCCGTCGGCGCTGCGGAAGATGACCATGTGCGACACGGTGGCTCCTTTCACCGACTCCTCCATCGGGACGGGAGCACCGCGACTTGAGCGCCGCCTCAGCCCTGCGGGTCGTCCTCCAACCGGCCGAACACGGCGTGGACGAACAGGTCGGCGACCACCGCCGACGCCCGGGGCACGGGGTCGTCGCCGGGCGGGGGCTCGCCCAGCACGAGGTGGGTGAACGCGAACCACTCGGTCATGCCGGCGAGCACGTAGGCGGCCAGCTCGGTGTCGACCGTGCGCATGCGGCCGGTGCGCTGGAGGCCGTTCAGGCCGCGGGCCATGCGCTCCACCCACCGGCGCCGCATGGCCACCCAGCTCTCCGAGATCGACGGGTTGGCCATCACCGCCTCGAACAGGGTGCGGAACAGCCCGGCGTTGTGCGTGTAGATCGTCAGGTAGCGAGCGACGACGTCCTCGATGGCGACCCGGGGCCCGCCGCCGACGAAGCGGGTCTCCGACGCGGCCAGCATCTCGTCGAAGAGGCCGGCGATGACGCGGTTGAACGCGTCCTCCTTGTTGCGGAAGTACAGGTAGAAGGTGCCGTGGGCGGTGTTGGCCCGGTCGGTGATGGCGCCGACGGTCGCCCCCTGGTACCCCTTCTCCTCGAACACCGAGCGCGCCGCGGCCAGCAGCTGGTCCTGGGTCGCGGCCGCCTGCTGCTGTCGCTTGTTGGGCGGGCGGTCGGATCCCGGCGAGCAGTCCGAAGGGGGAGGAGTGGGCACGAGAGGACGGAACTTATCGGACACCATCGCTCGGCGCCGCGCTGTCGCGCTCGCCGGCCACCTGGGTGACGCGGCCACCGCGCTCGGCGCGCTGGGGGACCCCGACGGCGGCGTGCGGGCCGCCGCGCTGGGCGCCCTCGCCCGCCTCGGACGCCTCGAACCGGCCCAGCTCGCGGCCGGGCTGGCCGACCCCGACCCGGCCGTCCGGCGGCGGGCGCTCGAGCTGTCGCCGGCCCTCCCCGTCGTGCCCGTCGTGGCCCTGCTCGACGACCCCGACCCCACCGTCGTCGAGGTGGCGGCGTGGGCGTGCGGCGAGCGGTCCCCGGCCGAGGCCGGCGCCGTCGACGCGCTCGTCCGGGTGGCCGGCGGCCATCCCGACCCGCTGTGCCGCGAGGCCGCCGTCGCCGCGCTCGGGGCCATCGGCGACGAGGCCGGCCTGCCGGCCATCCTGGCGGCGACCGGCGACCGCCCGGCCGTGCGCCGCCGGGCCGTGCTCGCGCTCGCCCCCTTCGAGGGGCCCGAGGTCGACGCCGCCCTCCGGCGCGCCCTCGGGGACCGCGACTGGCAGGTCCGCCAGGCCGCGGAGGACCTGCTGGACGAGTAGGGCACCGTGGGCGGCGCCCGCCTCCCCGGCCCGCCCGGACCGGGGAGGGGACGCCGTCCCGGCGCTGCTAGCCCTCGAACTCGAAGGCGTCGGCCGCCTCGGACTCGTAGTCCCTCGCGACCACGCCGAGGCCGAACGGCTTCTCCGGGTCGACCTCGAAGATCGTGCTCGCCCTGGGCGGGTTGCGGTCCTCGGGGGCGCCCCACTCGTAGTCGCCCGACAGCCCGTCGAAGGTCAGCGTGTCGAGGCTGTTCATCGCCTCGATGATCCCCTCGCGGGACAGGTCGCCGTTCTCGACGGCGGCCTCGAGCACCTGCACGACGGCCTGGGCCTGGTTGTAGCCGAAGGCGAAGTAGTAGTCCGGGCCCTGGTCGGGCGCGTACTGCTCCTGCCTGGCGATCATGTCGGCCATCCCGGGCACCGACTCGTCGCCCCACTCGGTGCCCTCGGCCACGACCTTGAAGTTGGCCTGGAGGTACTCGGCGAGCGGGGAGGCGGCCAGCAGCCCGATCCAGGTCGGCGACTGGCCGATCCACTGCGGGGTGAAGTTCTGGGCGGCGGCGACGCCGAGGATGCCGCCGGTGCCGGTCGGGGTCGACACGAGGAACACGACCTCGCAGTTGGCCTCGCTCAGCTGGCCGACCTGGGCGGTGAAGTCGGTGTCGGTGGCGCCGAACCGGGCCGTGGCCGCGACCTCGAAGCCGAGCTGCTCGGCCGCGAACTCCACGCCCTCCTGGCCGGCCTCGCCGTAGGGGTCGTCCTGGATCATCGTGCAGACGGTGGCGTCGGTGCTGCCGCCGCCCTCGTTGATCCACCAGTCCATGGCGTTGATGGCCTGCACCTGGTACGGGCCGCCGATCGGCAGCAGGTTCTGCTCCCGCACCCAGAACGAGTCGAGCGACGCAGGGGCGGCGACGATGTTGTCCTGCCGCAGCTGCTCGAGGACGGTGTTGACCACCGGCGTCCCGAGGATCTGGGCGAACATCACGACGTCGTCCTTGATGGCGTTGTACTGCTGGAGGCCGACGGTGGCGTCGTACTGGCTGTCGACCACGACGGTCTCGATCTGGTACTGGCCGGCGATGCCGCCCAGCTCGTCGTTGACGTAGTCGAAGTACACCTGGTTGCCGGTGGTCAGCGGGTTGCCGATGACCTCGACGCCGCCGGTCTGCGGGGTGACGATCCCGACCTTGATGGTGGAGCCGTCGAAGCCGGGCGCGGTGGCCAGCTCGCCGCCGCTGTCGTCCTCGTCGGTGCCTTCCGCGGCCGTGGTGTCGCTGGTGTCGTCGCCGCCGTCGTCGCCGTCGTCGGTGGCTGCCGGGGCGTCGGCGCTGTCCTCGTCGTCGCGGCCGCACGCCGCGCCGATGAGCACGAACGCGAACAGCAGGGCGAGGATGCGGAACAGGGGTCGGTTGGTGCGCATGGGCCTCCCTCGTGGGCGGGTCAGTAGGAGAACGGCCAGGTCTTGAAGTACGCCTTGGCCCGCAGCCAGATGGCGGCGAGGCCGCGGGGCTCGAAGATCAGGAACACGATGATGAGCGCGCCGAAGATCATGCGGTTCAGCGAGGCGACGGCGATGACGCCCTCGGCGCCGCCGGCGTCGCCGGACACGAACGGCAGGTCCTGGCTGCGGCTGACGGTCTCGACGATGCGCTGCACGGGGCCGACGAGGAGGGCGCCGAGGATCGAGCCGAACACGGTGCCGACCCCGCCGACGATGACGACGGCGATGTACTGGATCGACACCAGCAGGGTGAAGTTCTCGGGGTTCACCGCCTCCTGGAAGCTGGCGAACAGCGCCCCGGCCATGCCGGCCAGCGCGCTCGACACGGCGAACGCGCCGACCTTCGTCCTCGCCAGGCTGACGCCGACGACCTCGGCCGCGAGGTCGCGGTCCCGCACGGCCTGCATGGCCCGGCCCGGCCGGCTGCGGACGATGTTCTTCGCCAGCAGGGCGACGAGGCCGACGAGCGCCCACACGAACCAGAACCAGCTCTGCTCCTTGGTGAACGCCTGCCCGCCGAGCTCGAGGGCGGAGAAGTCGGCCACGCCGACGTCGACCGGCGCCGCCGACGTCGTGCCGGTGTTGCCGCCGGTCACCGAGTTCCAGTTCTCGAACACGTGCAGGCCGACGAAGACGAGCCCGAGCGTGACGATGCCGAGGTACTGGCCGCGGAGGCGCAGGGCGAACGGGCCGATGACGGCGCCGACCAAGCCGGCCAGCAGGGCGGCGGCCGGCAGCCAGACGACGAGGGGGAGGTCGTGCCGGGCCCCGAGGTAGGCGGCCGTGTAGGCGCCGACGCCGAGGAAGAAGGCGTGCCCGAGGGACACCTGCCCCGTGTAGCCGGTGAGCAGGTTCAGGCCGATGCCGCCGATGGCGGCGATGCCCGCGAACACGAGCACGAGGAGCTGGTAGTCGGTGAGGTTGAACGGCAGCGCCAGCCAGACGAGGACGAGCAGGCCGAGGCCGATCTTCGAGGCGAGCGTGGGGAACAGCCGGAGGTCGCGCTCGTAGCTGGTGACGAGGTACGGGCTGGGGTTGGCCATCAGACCCTCCTGACCTCCTTCGTGCCGAACAGGCCGAAGGGCCGCACGAGGAGGATGACGACCATCACCACGTAGGGCATGACCGAGTTGAAGCCGTCGCCGAGCCAGGGGAAGAAGTCGTCCTGGTAGCCGGCCGTGAGGGTCTGGGTGACGCCGATGATGATCCCGCCGAGCACGGCCCCGCCCGGCGAGTCGAGGCCGCCGAGGATCATGGCCGGGAAGGCGAGCAGGGCGACGAGGCCGAGCGTCGGCCGCACCTGGATCGAGCCGGCCGCCTGGGTCACGCCGGCCAGGGCGGCGACGGCGCCGGCGATCCCCCACGAGATGGCGAAGATCCGCCGGGCGCTGATCCCCTGGGCCAGGGCCGCCTCCTGGTCGAGGGCGGTGGCCCGCATGGCCACCCCGATCTTCGAGTAGCGGAACAGGAGGAAGAAGGCGAGCAGGGCGGCGGCCGCCAGCGCGATCGTCCACAGGTCCTTCACGGCGACCTGGATGTCGCCGAGGCTCTTCACCTGGATGCCCCACGGGTCGCCCAGGTTGAGGTTCTGCGGGCCCCAGATGCTCGGCACGATCTGTTCGAGGATGTAGTAGAGCCCGATCGTGATCATGATCACGGCGAAGACGGGCTGGCCGACCATGCGCCGCAGGATCAGCCGCTCGACGACCACGCCGACGAGCGCCCCGCCGAGCATGGCGACGATCACGGCCAGGGCGAAGGGCAGGTCCCACGTGTTGTGGGCGTTGTAGGCGAGGTAGGCGCCGAGCACGACGAAGCCGCCCTGGGCGAAGTTCACGACCCCGGTCGCCCGGTAGATCACGACGAAGCCGAGCACGATCAGCGCGTACTGCGAGCCGAGGGCCAGGCCGGCGATGCACAGCCGCAGGAACTCGTCCATCAGCCGCCCCGCCCGGCGTAGAGCGACTCGATCAGGTCCGAGAACTCCCGGGTGATCGCCGCCCGCTTCACCTTCTGGGTGGCGGTGAGCTCGCCCTCCTCGTGGTCGAGCTCCTTCGGCAGCAGGGCGAACCGCTTCACGGTCTCGACCTGGGCCAGCTCCCGGTTGACCTCGTCCACCCACTGCCGCACGAGGTCGCGGACCTCGGGCTTGGTCGTGAGGTCGCGGTAGGTCGTGAACGTGATGCGCCGGCGGGCCGCCCAGTTGGCCACCGTGTCGGCCTCGATGCCGATCAGGGCGACGAGGTAGGGCCGGCGGTCGCCGACCACCACCGCCTCCCGCACGTAGGGCGACACCTTGAGCTTGTTCTCGATCTCGGACGGCGAGACGTTCTTGCCGCCGGCGGTGATGAGGATGTCCTTCTTGCGGTCGGTGATCGTGAGGAAGCCGTCGCCGTCGAGCTCGCCCACGTCGCCGGTGTGGAGCCAGCCGTCGGCGTCGACGGTCGCCCTCGTCGCCTGCTCGTCCTTGAAGTAGCCGGCGAAGGTGGCCGGCCCCCGGGTGAGGATCTCGCCGTCCTCGGCGATCCGGAGCTCGCAGCCGGGCACGGGCCTGCCCACCTTGCCGATGCGGACGTCGTCGGCCGGGGTGATCGTCGCCTGGGCCGTGTTCTCGGTCTGCCCGTAGCCCTCGCGCACCGGGATGCCGAGCGCCCAGAAGTACTCGAGCACCTGGGGGGCGATCGGCGCCGCGCCGGAGAGCGACTGGCGGGCCCTCGCCAGCCCGAGCTTGATCCGCAGGCTCCGGTAGAGCATCAGCCAGCCGAGGAGGTAGAGGACGCGGTCGGCCGGGCCGAAGCGGCCGCTCCAGCGGTGGGCGGCGATCCGCCGGCCCTGCCGCAGCCAGAACCGGTAGGTGAGCCGCTTCAGCCAGCCGGCGTCGGCCATGCGGATCTCGACGCCGGCCATCATCTTCTCCCACACCCGCGGGACGCCGAGGAAGAAGGTCGGCTGCACCTCGCGCATGTCGGCGGCGAACGACTCGCCGCCGTCGCCGAAGTTCACGACGTAGCCGGAGGCGATGGCGTCGATCACCGAGATGAGGCGCTCGGCGATGTGGCACAGCGGCAGGTACGACAGGATCTCGTCGTCCTCGCCGACGCCGAACACGGCGTGCGCCGCCTCCGCCGCCGCCCGGAGGTTGGCGTGGGTGAGCATGGCGCCCTTCGGCGGGCCGGTCGTCCCCGACGTGTAGACGATGAGGGCGACGTCGGCCGGCTCGATGGCCGCCACCTCGGCCTCGTAGTGCGAGCGGTCCTGCTCGGCGCCGAGCGCCTCGAGGTCGGCGAGGGTCATCAGCATCGGGTCGCCCAGCTGCTTCACGCCCCTCGGGTCGACGACCACGATCTTCCGCAGCGAGGGGAGCTTCTCCCGCACCTCCCACGCCTTGTCCAGCTGCTCCTCGTCCTCGGCGATCAGCACGACGGACTCGGAGTGGGACAGGAGGTACTGCACCTCGGCCGCCGGGCTCGTCGGGTAGATGCCGACGGCAACGGCCCCGATGCCCTGGACCCCCATGTCGGCGAGCGGCCAGGCCGGCCGGTTCTCGGCGTGGATCGCCACCCGCTCGCCCCGCTCGACGCCGAGCGCCTTCAGGCCGAGGCCGATGCGGGCCGCCCGCTCGGCGTAGTCGGCCCAGGTGTACTCCTTCCAGCGGCCGAGGTCCTTCTTGCGCATGGCGACGCTCTTCGGGGTGGCCGCGGCCCGCTCGAGGACGATGGCCGGCAGCGACCGGAACGCCGGCTGGGTGCGCCCGGCGGGCGGGGCCGCGGTCAGGGTCTCGCTCACGACGCCTGCCCCAGGTACGCCTCGATGACCCGCTCGTCGGCCTGCACGTCGGCCGGGCGGCCGATCGTGAGCGGCACCCCGAAGTCGAGCGCCATCACCCGGTCGGCCAGGTCCATCACCATGTGCATGTCGTGCTCCACCAGGATCATGGCCAGCCCGAGCTGGTCCTGGATCTCGAGGATGTAGCGGGCCATGTCCTCGGTCTCCTCGACGTTCATGCCGGCCACCGGCTCGTCGAGGAGCAGCAGGCGGGGGTCCATGGCCAGGGCCCGGCCGAGCTCGATGCGCTTCTGGATCCCGTAGGGCAGCATCCCGACCGGCGAGTAGCGGTGGGGCTGCAGCTCGAGCAGGTCGATGATCTCCTCGACCCGCCGGCGGTGCTCGATCTCCTCCCGCCTCGCCCGGCCGAACCACACCGCGCCCGAGAGGAACCCCGAGGACATGAGGTGGTGGCGGCCGAGGAGCAGGTTGTCGATCACGTTCAGGTGGACGAACAGCCCGAGGTTCTGGAACGTCCTGGCGATGCCGAGGCGGGCCGTCTCGACCGGCTTGCGGCCGACGACCTCGCGGCCGTCGAGGCGGATGCTCCCCTCCTGGGGCCGGTAGACGGCGTTCAGGCAGTTGAAGATCGACGTCTTGCCGGCGCCGTTCGGGCCGATGACGGCGAACAGCTCGCCGGGCGCCACGTCGAAGCTCACCCCGGACAGGGCGGTGACGCCGCCGAAGCGGAGGGTCAGCCCCTCGACCTCGAGCAGCGGGGCCCTGGCCTCGCTCACGCGCTCCACCGCTTCTTGCGCCGGTACGTCTTCACGTCCCTGAACGACTTGCGGCCGGCGTCGCCGATGCCCAGGTAGAACTCCTGGATGTCCTTGTCGGCGAGCAGGTCGGCGGCCGGGCCGTCCTTCACCACGCGGCCGTTCTCGAGGACGAACCCGTGGTCGGCGATGGACAGCGCCATCGTGGCGTTCTGCTCGACCAGCAGCACGCTCGTGCCCTGGCGGTTGACCTCGGCGATGATGTCCCTGATCTGCTCGACGACGAGCGGGGCGAGCCCGAGCGACGGCTCGTCGAGCAGGAGCACGCGGGGCGACGCCATCAGCGCCCGGCCGATGGCCAGCATCTGCTGCTCCCCGCCGGACAGGTAGCCGGCGGTCTGGCGGCGGCGCTCGGCCAGCTTCGGGAACAGCGCCATCACCCGCTCGTAGCCGGACCGCACCTCCGCCTTGTCCCTGCGGGTGAACGCCCCGGCGCGGAGGTTCTCGTCGACGGAGAGCTCGGCGAAGATCCGCCGCCCCTCCATCACCTGCGAGACCCCGCGGCGGACGATCCAGGCCGCGTCCCGGCCGTTGAGCCGCTCGCCCTCGAGCTCGACGGTGCCCTTCGTGATCTCGCCGCGGTGCACGGGCAGCAGCCCGGTGATGGCCCGCAGCAGGGTCGTCTTGCCGGCCCCGTTGGCGCCGAGGAGGGCGACGATCTGGCCCGTGCGGACGTCGAGGCTGACCCCCCGCAGCACGAGGATGACGTCGCCGTAGACGACCTCGAGGTTGCGCACGGCGAGCACGACGGGGGCGGTCGCTCCTGAGGTGGCCTCACCCGTCGCCCGCGTCAGCTGGTCGCTCACTGCCCCCCCGGGATGAGACGTCCGTCACGGTCGATCGCGCAACCTAGCCGCGCCGCGACCCCGGCGTGCTACCGGCGGGCTCCCATGAACATCACCTTCAGGGCGTCGTAGGCCTCGATCACGCGGCCGGCGCCGAGCACGACGCACTCCAACGGGGCGTCGACGAGGTGGACGGGGATCTCGGTCTCCTCCGCGATGCGGCGGTCGAGGCCGCGCAGCATCCCGCCCCCTCCGACCAGGTACATGCCGTGGGCGATGAGGTCCTGGGCCAGCTCGGGCGGGGCCTGGCCGAGGCACTGCACGACCGAGTCCACGATCGTGCTCACCTGCTCCTCGATCGCCTCCCGCACCTCCTCGGGCGAGAGGATCACGGTCTTTGGCAGGCCGGTCATGAGGTCGCGGCCCCGGACCTCGGCCTTCATCTCGTCGTCGGTCGGCCACGCCGAGCCGATCGCCATCTTGATCTCCTCGGCCGTCCGCTCCCCGACGGCGATGCCGTACTCCCGGCGGATGAAGGTCTGGATGGAGCTGTCGACGTCGAAGGAGCCGACCCGGATGGCCTGGAGGGCGACGACCCCGCCGAGGCTGATGACGGCCGTCTCCGACGTGCCGCCGCCCACGTCCACGACCATGTTGCCGAGCGGCTCGTTGATGGGCAGGCCGGCGCCGATGGCCGCGGCCATGGGCTGCTCGAGCAGCTGGGCGTCGGCCGCCCCGGCCCGCCTGGCCGCCTCGGTCACGGCCCGGCGCTCGACCTCGGTGATGGCCGACGGCACGCAGATCACCACCCGCGGCCGGTTGAACTTGCTCACCCCGGCCCGCTGGAGCAGCAGGCGGATCATGCGCTGGGTGATGTCGAAGTCCGTGATGGCGCCCTGGCGCAGCGGGCGGACGGCGACGATGTAGCCGGGGGTCCTGCCGATCATCTGCCACGCCTCGCGGCCCATCGCCAGCACCTCGCCGGTCTGGCTGTTCAGGGCGATCACCGAGGGCTCGTTGAGGACGATGCCCTTGCCCTTGGCGTAGACGAGCGTGTTGGCGGTGCCGAGGTCGATGGCGAGGTCGCGGGCCAGGGCTCAGCCCTCCGCGGCGGCGCGGCCGCCGGGTCGGGCCGAGCGGCGCCGCCTCGGGCCATCGGCCGACGTCCGGCGCTCGGGGGCGAGCGCCCGCATCTCCCGCGAGAACTCCTCGATGCCCGACTCCATCGAGGACGGCTTGCGCTCGCGGAGCCAGAGGATCATCGAGCCGACGAGGATCAGCAGGCCGGCCACGAGGAGGAAGGCGAGGCTACCCACGGGCCACCTCGGCGACGTCGCCGACGGCCTTGGCGTCGAGGCCCCAGGCGCTGCCGCCCTCCCAGGTCTCCCGCTTCCAGATGGGGACGGTGGCCTTCAGCGTGTCGATGGCGTGGCGGGCGGCGGCGAAGGCCTCCTGGCGGTGGGGCGCGGAGACGGCGACGACGACCGAGGACTCCCCGACGGGCACGGGCCCGACCCGGTGGAGCAGCGCCACCCGTCCGAGGTCGGGCCAGCGGGCCCTGCAGTCGCCGGCGATCGCCGCCAGCCGGGGCACGACCTGCTCCTCGTAGGCCTCGTACTCGAGCAGGCTCACCCCTGGCCGGCCCTCGGCGTGGTCCCTGGCCGTGCCGGAGAACAGCACGACCGCGCCGCAGCGGGGCAGCACGGCCCAGTCGGCGGCCGCGCCGACGGGGAGCGGCTCGCTGGTCAGCGCCAGCCAGGTGTCGCCGGTCGGCGGGGTGCCCACGTCCCAATGCTAGGGCGGGGAGGGGGGCGCGGACCGCGTCGGCGCGCCCGTCGGTAAGGTCGCGGCCCGTGCCGCTGGACGACGATCCCGACGACGACCTCTCGGGATCGGGACCACTCCTCCCCCCGGAGGACCGGCTGTGGCGGCACCCGTCGGAGCTGTCCCTGGCCGGGCCGGACCCGACCGGGTGGCTGGTCGACGGGCCGGCCCCGGCCCGCCCGGTGTGGGGGGTGGCGCTCGGCTCGGGCATGGTCGGCGCCCTCGTCGCCATCGCCGCCGTCGCCCTGTTCGCCGACGGGGCCGGCACCCGGATCGTCCAGCGCGAGGTGATCGAGCGGGTGGCGGTCACCTCGGTCGACGTCGGCCTCACGGCCCGCCCGCCCGGCGTGGTCGACATCGCCGCCAGGGTCAGCCCGGCCATCGCCAGGGTCGACGTCGCCGGCGCCCGCTCCGGGTCCGGCGTGCTGTTCCGCGACGACGGCTACCTCATGACCAACGCCCACGTGGTCGAGGACGGCGGCGACGTGATCGTCGTGCTGGCCGACGGCGAGGAGCACGAGGGCGAGGTCGTCGGCCTCGACCACGAGACCGACATCGCCGTCGTGCACGTCGACGGCGAGCGCCTCCCGACCGCCGTGCTGGGCACGGCCGAGGGCCTCCAGGTGGGCGAGACGGCCGTCGCCATCGGCTCGCCGCTCGGGCTGGCCGGCACCGTCACCAGCGGCATCGTCAGCGCCCTGGACCGGCCGGTGCGGCTGGCGGGGGAGGGCAGCGACACCAACGCGGTCATCAGCGCGGTGCAGACCGACGCCCCGATCAACCCGGGCAACTCCGGCGGCGCGCTGGTCAACGTCAACGCGCAGGTGATCGGCATCAACTCGGCGATCGCCACGTCCGGCTCCGGCAGCGGCAACATCGGCCTCGGCTTCGCCATCCCGGTCGACACCGTGCGCGACATCTCCGAGCAGCTCATCTCCCAGGGCCGGGCGGTG
>DASWMK010000067.1 GCA_036399815.1 Acidimicrobiales bacterium | reverse complement strand
AAGCACCCACAACCGCTCCGCCTGCCGCGCCGCCGACCGGCGAGGCGAGGAGCCTGGCCGGTTCCAACGCTTCGCGATGCACCAACCGGTCGCGCCGAACCGCGCCACCGATGGCGTCGCCTGCCGCCCGACCGGGGCCGCGTGCGCGCCTGCCGCGCGTCAGGTGACCGGATGCCAGTAGCCACCGACGAGCTTCTCGCCATGCGCTCGAGCGGCGTCCTCGGTGGCGAAGCCGTCGCTCGGCCCCCGACCCAACACGGTCCCCGCCGCGTCGGTGATCAACAGCTGCCACCGCCCATCCGCGCTCTCCCTCGTCTTCACCGTCGCGTCACCGCCCTCACCGACACTCCAGGCATGAAGGTGCGTCACGTTGTTCTCCTTCCAAGTGCATGCCCGCCACGAGACGGAGGTGGTCTCCTCGCCTGCCCGGCCGTGCGACGCCGGGCGAATACCGTGTTCCGTGGCCTCGACCACGGCCGGGTCGGCGACGCATCCGACCGGCCGCGCCGCACCGGTGCCGCCTGCTGACCGGTTGGCGCAGCGTGGGCGGAACGAAGCGCCGGTCAGCTCACCGGGTGCCAGAACCCCCCGACGAGCTTCTCGCCGTGCGCCTGAGCCGCCTCCTCGGTGGCGAACCCGTCGCTCGGCCCCCTCCCCAACACGGTCCCGGCTGCGTCGGTGATCAACAGCTGCCACCGCCCGTCGGCGGCCTGCCTCGTCTTCACCGCCGCATCACCGCCCTCGCCGACACTCCACGAATGGATGTGCGTCACGTCAGAGTCTCCTCTCTCAGGTAGATGCCCGCCACGAGCTCACGCTCCGACTCTCGAACCGCCGTTAGCAGGCGGACCTCGGCGTCCGCGACGGCGAGTGGCGACATCGGATGCACCACCCCGCCGTGCCGAAGGACCGCCGTTGCGGACGCCGCTTGCCGTCATCGGACCCGGGGCCCGAAAACCAGCGCGCAGGTCAGCTGACGGGGTGCCAGTAGCCGCCGACGAGCTTCTCGCCGTGCGTCCGGGCAGCGTCCTCGGTGGCGAACCCGTCGTTCGGGCCCCGACCCAGGACCGTCCCCGCTGCGTCGGTGATCAACAACTGCCAACGCCCGTCCGCGGCCTTCCTGATCTTCAGCGCGGCATCACCGCCCTCACCGACGCTCCAGCCTTGGATGTGCGTCACGTCGTGCTCCTCCTGTCAGGTTCACGCCCGCCACGAGACACGCCCTCGTGTCACGGCACCGCCGAGCACCGCCGCAATCGCCGGGCAACGTAGCGCCCGACGGACGCGGCACGCCGGCGGGTGGAATGGACTGGCTGACGACGCTCGAGCCCGCGTCCGGCCGGACGCTGCGACGCGTCGCCGGGTGCGGCGGGTTGGAGCCGCTACGCCGCCCAGGTGCCCCGAGGCGAGGACCGGCGCCCTGCACCAACCCGTCCCGACAAGTGGGCCGTCGTCGGCGCGGCATGCCGGACGAGGCCGCGCGTCCGACCGCACGCGGGTCAGGCGACGGGGTGCCAGTAGCCCCCGACGAGCTTCTCGCCGTGCGCCCGAGCGGCGTCCTCGGTGGCGAAGCCGTCGCTCGGGCCCCGCCCCAGCACCGTCCCCGCTGCGTCTGTGACCAACAGCTGCCACCGCCCATCGTCGGCCTTCCTCACCTTCACCGCCGTATCTCCACCCTCGCCGACGCTCCAGCCATGGATGCGGGTCACCCGCCGCCTTCTCCTTCGTGTCGTTGGTCGCCGCCGATCCGTCGCGCCACGTCGCGACGGGAGCGTATCCGTGTGCCGCGAACGTCGCGAACGCCGCTCGTGGGGCGCCTAGGTTCGGGGCGTGCGGTTCGTGGTCGTGGGGGCCGGGGCGGTCGGCGGCGTCCTCGGCGCGCGCCTGGCGCTCACCGGCGCGGACGTCCACCTCGTCGCCCGGGGCGCGCACCTCGACGCCATCCGGTCGCACGGGCTGGTGCTGCGGTCGCCCGACGGCGACGTCACGGTCGACGTCGCCGCCTCGGACGTCGCCGGCGTTCGCCTCGCGGCGGGCGACGTCGTCCTGCTCGCCGTCAAGTCCCACGACACGGCGGCCGCGCTGACCGCGCTGGCGGCCGGCGCGGCCCCGGGCGTGGCGGTCGCGTGCGTGCAGAACGGGGTGACCAACGAGCGTGAGGCGCTGCGCCGGTTCGCGCGGGTGTCGGGCGTGTGCGTGATGTGCCCGACCGCCCACCTGGAGCCGGGGGTCGTCGCCGCCTACTCCTCGCCCACGACCGGCCTGCTCGACGTCGGCCGCTACCCCGACGGCGCCGACGACGTCGACGAGGCGATCGCCGCCGCCTTCCGGTCGGCCGGGTTCGGCTCGGAGGTCCTGCCCGACGTCATGCGCTGGAAGTACGGCAAGCTCGTCGTCAACCTGGGCAACGCCGTCGAGGCCGTGTGCGGGCCGCCGGCGAGGGGCGGCGAGGTCGGGCGGCGGGCGACCGAGGAGGGCGTCGCCGTGCTCGAGGCGGCCGGCATCCCGTTCGTCGGCGCCGAGGAGGACGCCGCCCGCCGGGGCGACCACCTGCGCCTCCGGCCGATCGCCGGCGAGCGCCGCCCGGGCGGGTCGTCGTGGCAGAGCCTGGCCAGGGGCCTCGGGTCGATCGAGACCGACCACCTGAACGGCGAGATCGTCCTGCTCGGACGCCTGCACGGCGTGCCGACCCCCGTCAACGAGACCCTCCAGCGCCTCGCCAACGCGATGGCGGCCGGGGGAGAGCGACCGGGAACCGTGCCGCCCGAGGTCGTGCTCGCCGGCGGTTAGGCGTCGGGCGGGGCGGTCAGTCGGGCCGGGCGACGCGGCGCCGGAGCGCGGCCAGTCGCTCGGCGAACGCCGGGTCCTCCATCGACTGCACCTGCGGGGCGAGCTCGCGCTCGACGGCCGACGGGTGGTCGTCGACCGCGGCCATGTCCGCCAGGGTCCGCTTGATCTCGGCCACCAGCTGACGGGGCGCCGACGCGGCCGCCCTGGCCACGTCCCGCGCCTCGTCGAGCAGGGTGTCGTCGTCCACGACCGCCCACGCCAGGCCGGTCCTCGCCGCGGCCTCACCGTCGAGCCGCCGCCCGAACAGGAGCATCGCCCTGGCGACGGCGTCGCCGACGGCCCGCCGCAGCAGCCACGTGTGGCCGCCGCCGGGGTGGAGGCCGAGGTCCAGGAAGCGGGTGTCGAAGCGGGCCGACCGGCCGGCGAGGCGGACGTCGCAGGCGAGGGCGAGGTTCATCCCCGCCCCCACCGCCGCCCCGTTCACGGCGGCCACCGTGGCGAGCGGCGACCGGGCGACCCGCAGGAACCCCTCGTAGATCGCGAGCAGGCCCTGGCGGGTGCCGCCGGCGAGGTCGCCGAGGTCGGCGCCGGCGCAGAAGGCGGGCGGTGCGCCGGTCACGATCACCGCGCCGATCCCGCCGTCCACCTCGAGGCGGTCGAAGGCGGTGACGATCCCGTCGACCATCGCCTGGGTCAGCGCGTTGCGACGGCCGGGGTCGTCGAGGACGACGACGGCGACGCCGTCCCCCGTCTCGGTGCGGACGCTCACCGCGACGATCGGTCGGGCTCGCGCACCACCGCCGGCGAGTGCCGGAAGAACTCCTCGACGTCCCGCTCGTACGTGTAGCCGGGCAGGACCGTCCCCATGGCCCGGCGGAGGCGCATAGCCTCGGCGTAGGCCTCGACGGCCCCGGCCGACGTGTGCTCGTACCGGAACCCGGCCCGCTTGAGGCGGCGGTTGTCGACCCCCCGCCCGTACCGCAGCAGGTCGAGCAGCTCGGGGGGCAGGTCGACGCCGGCCCGCCGCAGCGGCGCGACGGCCAGGCCGGTGGCGATGGGCGGCAGCGGGATCGTCCGCTTGCCGCAGATGGCGGCCACCTCGCTCCACGGGAGCAGCCCGTCGCCGGCGACGTTGAACACGCCGGGCACCCGGTTGTCGAGCACGAAGCGGATGGCCCGGATGACGTCGCCCTCGTGGACGAACTGGAAGCGGGGGTCGAAGCCGAACACCGACGGCACGAACGGCATGCCGAGCGCCTTCGACAGCGGCGTCACGATGTCGGTGCCGAGCACGTTGGAGAAGCGGAGCAGGCTGACGCAGACGTCGGGGTTGTCCTCGGCGAAGTCGTTCACGTAGCCCTCGACCTCGACGAGCGACCGCTCGACCCTCGTCGCCGGCGGGTCGCTGCGGGGCGTGTCCTCGTCGAACCACACCGGGTCGGAGGCCGCCGCCCCGTAGACCAGGGTCGACGACTTCACCGCCACCGTCCGCACGGTGCTGCCCGGCGCCGCCGCCGCGGCGAACAGGTTCATGGTCCCGATGACGTTGATCTCGTGCAGCCGGCGGGCCGGCATCTGCGTGGAGTCGACCATGAGGAAGGTGTGGACGATGGTGTCGACCTTCGTCGCCTTCACGACCCGGGCGAGGATGCCGTAGTCCGGCTCGCTGCGGACGTACTCGGTGCGCTCCAGCTCGACGGTGGGCTCCCGGGCATCGAGCCCGACGATGACGTCGACGGACGGGTCCCGCTCGAGGGACTGGGCCACCCGGCCGCCCCAGAACGTGCCGAGGCCGGTGATGAGGACGCGGCGGCCCATCAGCCGAACCAGATGCTGCGCCGGGCGCGCAGCATGTCGGCCAACGCCTCTTGGATGCGGCGCCGGATGGCCTCGGACTCGTCCATGATCCGGCTGCGGGAGTAGCGGGGCCGGTCGGGTGGGACGTCGAAGTGGACGGGGTCGAGGACCCGGAGCTTGAACTTGGCCGGCAGCGGCATGACGAGGCCGAGGACCGGGCCGAACAGGAGCTGGTTGGCGGTGACCGGGACGTAGGGCACGCCCAGCGCGCTCGCCACCCGGGGAACCTTGGCGACGATCGGCATCGCCTCCTCGGCGCCCACGACGGCGATCGGCACGATCGGCACGCCGGCCCGCATGGCGATCTCCACGAACCCGCCCCGTCCGAACCGGCGGAGCTGGTAGCGGTCCGTGTACAGCTTGCCGGTGCCCTTCGTGCCCTCGGGGAAGACGAGCACGAGCTGGCCCTGCTCGCGGAGCAGCCGGTAGGCGTTGTCCGGGTGGGCGACCACGCCGCCGGAGCGGGACCACAGCGTGCCGACCACCGGGACGGACTTGAAGAGGTGGTCGGCGAGGCCGTACACGGGCCGGCCGAGCTCGGTCTCGACGCCGTGCATGATCACGGGGGCGTCGGACGGCACCGCGCCGGCGTGGTTGGCGACGAGGAGCGCGCCGCCCGAGGTCGGGATGCGCTCGAGGCCGTCCCACTCGACGCGGAACCAGTTGCGGTAGATCGGCTCGTAGACCTGGCGGACGAGGGCCCGGGTGCGCTCCGAGCGGCCCCACTCGTCGACGTCGCTGCGCCGGGGGTCGGGCAGCGGCTCCTCGGCCGGGCGGGGGATCGGCACCAGGGCGCCGCGCACGGCTTCCAGCTGCGGGCGGCTCGTCGTGGACACGACGGACGAGGCTAGTGGGGGCGGCCTCCCGGTGGCTCACCCGGGGGCCGGCCGGGGCGGCCGGCGTCGGGGTCGACGGTGCGGCGTCGCATCCTGTCGGTCGCGATCGGGCGTGCGCGCCGCGCCGAGCGCTGGTCCCGGTGCGCCGGGGTCGTTCGGGTGCCGGTGCGGATGGCCTCGGGGGGTGCTGGTTCGTGCCGGGTCCGGTCGGTCGGGGTCGGGCGCGAAGGGGGCGACGGGGTGCAAGGCGGAGGGGTCGGCGGCGGCGGTCGCCGGTAGCCTCGGACCGTGCCCTCGACGTCGCCCGACCGCCCCGCGAGGCCGGGGCTGCGGGAGGCGGGGGCCGCCTTCCGGCACCGCAACTTCGCCGTCTTCTGGGTCGGGGCGCTGCTGTCCAACACCGGCAGCTGGATGCAGAACATCACGGTCCCGTTCGTCGTCTACGAGCTGACGCGGAGCGCCGGGTGGGTGGGCTTCGCAGCGTTCATGCAGATGATGCCGAACGTCGTCGTCGGCCCCCTGGCCGGCGCCATCGCCGACCGGTTCCCCCGCCGACGGGTGCTGATGGTGACCCAGTCGCTCCAGGCCGTCGTGGCCGTCGCCCTGTGGGCGGTGTGGGCGGCCGGGGTGGCGACCCCCGGCGTGATCGTCACCCTCGTCGCCGTGAACGGCCTGATCGCCGGGCTCAACATCCCGTCGTGGCAGGCGTTCGTCAGCGAGCTGGTGCCGCGGGAGGCGCTGCTCAACGCGGTGACATTGAACTCGGCGCAGTTCAACGCGTCGCGGGCGCTCGGCCCGGCGCTCGGCGGCATCGTCCTCGGCACGCTCGGTCCCGGCGCCGCGTTCCTCGTGAACGCCGGCTCCTACGCGGCGGTGCTCGTCGCGCTCGGGCTCGTGCGACTGGCCGCGACGCCGCGGCGGAGCGGCTCGCTCCACGTGTGGGCCCAGTTCCGCGAGGGGGTGAGCTACGTCCGGACCCAGCCGGGGATCAAGGCGTGCATGGGGCTCGTCACCCTGCTCGGGTTCCTCGGGATGCCGGTGTTCCAGCTGGCGCCGGTGTTCGCCCGTGAGGTCTACGACGTCGGCGGGGCGCTGTACGGG
>DASWMK010000066.1 GCA_036399815.1 Acidimicrobiales bacterium | reverse complement strand
GGCGCCGTGCGCTACGTGCTCGAGGTCACCGGCGTGCAGGACGTGTTCGAGATCCGCTGAGCCCGCGCGCGTCCGGGCCTGCCTGAGCCGGTGGGCTCAGGCGGACAGCTCGAACCACACGACCTTGCCCTCCGGCCGGCGCTCGAAGCCCCACCGGGTGGCGAGGGCGTCGACCAGCTGGAGGCCGCGCCCACCGGGCGCGAGGGGGTCGGGGTGGAGCACGGTCGGCGGCACCGGCGACCCGTCCGCGACGGCCACCCGCACCCGGTCGTCGTCCCAGTCGATGGACAGCTCGATGTGGTCCGTCCGGCTGTGGCGGACGGCGTTGGCGGCCAGCTCGGTGGTGAGGAGGGTGGCGTCGTCCACCAGCGCGGGCGACGTGCACTCCCGCAGACGCGCCTCGACGAAGTGGCGTGCCATGCGAACGCTCTCGGGCGCTGCGGGGATCTCGGTGTGCGCGTCGATGGTGTCGGGCTACCCAGCGGCGCGGGGTGACTAGTCCTCGTTTGGCGCTGTTCACCGCGCGGGTATGCGCCGTGCACGTCCCCCAGCCCCCAGGAGGAACGATCGTGACCAAGGCCCGAGACATCATGACGCCGGGCGCCGAGTGCGTGGGTGAGAACGAGACGCTGGTCGACGCGGCCCGGAAGATGGCCGAGCTCGACGTCGGCTCGCTGCCGATCTGCGGCGAGGACAACCGCCTGAAGGGCATGCTGACCGACCGCGACATCGTCGTGAAGTGCCTGGCCGCGGGGAAGGACCCGGGCACCGTGCGGGCCGGCGAGCTGGCCGAGGGCAAGCCCGTGACGATCGGCGCGGACGACTCCGTGGAGCTCGCCCTCCAGACGATGATCGACCACAAGGTCCGCCGCCTGCCGGTGATCGACGGGCACGACCTGGTCGGCATGGTCAGCCAGGGCGACATCGCCATGAACCTGCCGGAGGAGCGGGTCGGCGACCTCGTGGAGGCCATCTCGTCCGCACCCTGACGCCGCCGTCACCCGGCCCCGCCGGTGCCCGACGGTACCGCCGGTTCCGGAATGTGACGATCGACCGTCAGAGCGCCCGCCCCGCCGTACCGGGGCGGGCGCTCTACGCGTTCGGGCGTCGATAGCGTGCTGCTCATGAGTACCACCACGGCGGTAGAGACCACGTCCCGGCTCGACCTGGGACAGCAGTTCCCGGCGGGCGCCAAGGCCATGGGCGCACTGGAGCGGACGGTGCGGGAGTCGAGCATCGACGGGCGGCTCCTCCACCTCGTCAAGCTCCGGGCGTCGATGCTCAACGGCTGCGCCTACTGCATCGACATGCACTGGAAGGACGCCCGCCTGGCGGGCGAGGAGGAGCAGCGGCTGTACGGGCTGTGGACCTGGGCGGAGGTCCCGTACTACACGGAGCGGGAGCGGGCCGCGTTCGCGCTGACGGACGCGATCACCCGGGTCGCCGAGACCCACGTGCCCGACGACGTGTGGGCCGAGGCCAGGGGCGAGTTCGCCGAGCCCGAGCTCGCCGAGCTGGTCGTCGCCATCTCGACGATCAACACCTGGAACCGCATCGCCATCGCCACCCGCATGGCCCCCGGGAGCTACCAGCCCTCCTGACCCTGGCTAGGGTGGAGCGCTTCGGGCGGCGTGGCCGAGTGGTTTAGGCAAGGGCCTGCAAAGCCCTGTACACCGGTTCGATTCCGGTCGCCGCCTCGAGCCGCTGACCTGCTAAACAGCAGGTCAGCGGCACGAACTCGTCGACCCGGTGTGTCCGCAACTGTCCCTGGTCGACCACCAGAAACCGTGATTTCGCTCCCACGCCGCTCCCATGGTGCTCCCACGGGGCCGGCCTCGGAGCAGGGGCAGGTGGTCGAGGATGGGGTTCGTCGAGAAGCGTTCCGGTGCCTACCGCGCCCGGTACCGAGACCCGCTCGGTCGGCTGACGTCGAGGACGTTCGCCCGTAAGGTCGACGCCGAGCGGTTCCTTCGGGAGATGGAGGTCGACGTCGCGCGGGGCCGGTGGATCGACCCGCGGGGAGCCGAACAGCCGCTCGCCCGCTGGGCCGACGAGTTCCTGTCGTTGGCGCGGAGGCTGTCGCCGTCGACGCAGGAGACGTACCGCCGCGACCTGACGCGCTACATACTCCCGAGATTCGGCGCCTACCAGATCGGCCGGCTCCCGGCCGACGAGATCGAGAACTGGCTGAACGACGAACTGGCGGCCGGCATCGCACCCAGCTCAGTGCACCGGCACTACCGCACGATGCGTCGCCTGCTCCAGGTCGCCGTGGACAAGGAGAAGATTCTGGCCAACCCGTGCGACCGGGTGGAGGCACCGCGGGTGCCGAAGCGCGAGATGGTCTTCCTGGACTGGGGGCAGGCGATCGATCTCGCCGAGGCGCACTCGCCCCGGTTCCAGGCGCTGATCTACCTCGCCGTCGACAGCGGGATGCGATGGAGCGAGCTCGTCGGTCTCCGACGCAACCGAGTCGACCTCCGCCGGCGGAAGGTGCGGGTCGTCGAGCAACTCGTCCGGCTCGAGTCCGGCGAGTGGCTGCGGAAGGAGCCGAAGACCCCGGCTTCGGTGCGATCCATCACCGTCTCCGACGTCACCGCCGACCTGCTGGCCGACCACCTCGATCGCTTCGCCGCTCCCGGGGTCGACGGCCTCGTGTTCCCGAACGCCGCCGGGAACCCGATCGCCGCGCCGAGCTTCTGGAACAACCATTTCGCCCGAGCATTGCGGAATGCGGGCCTGGCGTGCCGTTTCCACGACCTTCGCCACACGAGCGTGGCCCTAGCGATCGCGGCGGGCGCTCACCCGAAGGCGATCCAGGCCCGCATGGGCCACTCCTCGATCAACGTCACGCTCGACCGGTACGGCCACCTCTTCCCAGAACTGGACGAAGCGATTGCCACGGCATTCTCCGAAGGCCTCACGCAGGCGCAGCAGCGCCGTTCATCGAAGGTAGTGCATGCAGCCTTCTAGAAGGACGCGGGGTTTACGACGCCGATGGGCCCGTCGGCACGGGTGACGGTACGTGCACTTGCGCTAGTGCCCGGAGCGCTTGCATGAGGTGTTCCACCTTGCCGGGTTCAAAATACGCCCACTCGTACGGTATAGCGACGCTCGGGAGTGGAGCGCTCTGGAGCGAGGACCGATCTCGTCGGTCGAACGCGCACGCCTTCGAACGCGTACTGTTCGCTGCGTCGGCTTCGAGCGGTCTGGTGGCGGAATGGCGGGAAGATCCGAGCGGTGGGGTCGGCGCGTGCTCGTGACGGGCGGTGCGTCCGGCATTGGAGCCGCAATCGTGGAACGGTTCTTGGAGGACGGGGCTCGCGTCGCGGTGTTCGACCTGGACGCGTCCGGCATCGCAGCGATGACGCGTCCCGACAGCGACGTGGAGGTGGCGGCACGGGCCGACGTGGCCGATGCGGCCGCCGTCGACGCTGCGTTCTCGTACGTCGATCGGTCCTTCGGTGGCCTCGACGTCCTGGTGAACAACGCAGGGATCAGTGTGAGGGAGCCGTTCCTGGACGCGTCTGTCGAGGACTGGGACCGCGTCCTGGCAGTGAACCTCCGCGGGGCGTTCGTCGTCGGGCAGCGAGCCGCCAGGCGGATGCTCGCCGGCAGCGGTGGTGTGATCGTGAACATCGGCTCGGTCAGCGGCATGGTCGGTATGCCGAACTACGCCGGCTACAACGCGAGCAAGGCGGGGGTGATCGAGCTGACACGGACGATGGCGCTCGAGCTCGCCCCGACGATTCGGGTGAACGCGATCTGTCCGGGCTACGTCATGACGCCGATGCAGGAGGCGGAGTACACGCCGGAGATGCTCGAGGCGTGCGAGGCGAGGATCCCGCTTCGGCGGCTGGGCCGACCGCGAGAGATCGCCGCTCTTGTCGCCTACTTGACGTCCAGCGACGCCGCCTTCGTGACCGGTTCGCCGTTCGTGATCGATGGGGGAGAGACGGCCGGCGGGCTGGCCAGCGCCTGATCCACCGTCGAGCCGGGTCGACCCCAGTCGACCGGCGATCGACCGTTCGCGTTCCCCCAGGCGATGGCGAACGTCGGCTGCTGTTGGAGGACGCGGTTTGGTCGTGGGGCGCGCCCGGGCTACACGCCGTCGGAAACCGGGTCGTTGCCTCGATTGAAGTCGCCCCACCTGAGCGCGTCGTAGAGGCGTTTCCCGGTGCACGGCGGGCTGAAGAAGAACTGGGTCGGCTCGTCCCGCCCTAGGACACCGTGCACGAGAAAGCCTCTCGCCGTCGACGCCCAGCACCGCAGCCCGAGCCGGGCCACGAGCGCCAGGTAGTGGCGCGCGTCGAGGGACGGACCGAACCAGTGGTTGAGAGAGATGGACGGTGATCGGGACACGAAGTCGTGCCAGACGCCCCTCGGAATGAACAGGACGTCACCAGGCCGAAGGATGGCCGATCGAAACGTCGCGCGCCGCGCCTTGGGGAATTCCTGGACGTCGATTCGGGCGATGTCCAGACGGCTGTTGACGATGTTGTCAGGGAACGGGTACGCCGCTGCGCTCTGCTTGCGGTCGAGGAGCACGACGTGCTTCTCGCCCCACACCTGCCAGAACAGATTGTCCTTGAGGTCCGAGTGCAGCATCGACCGAGTGCCGACCGACCCGAGCCACGACCGGGTGTCGCAGGTCTCGTCGAGCGGCCCGAGCAGGCCGGCGAAGTCGTAGTCGTCGGATGGCAAGAGGTCGTCGGCGCGGCGGTACGCGAGGTAGCACGGAGCGTCGGCCGTCGCGCCGAGCATGTGGTCGAGGAACTCGCGGAAGGGCATCGTCCGCTCGTAGGACCGCTGGTCCTCGGGGAAGAGGACACCCTCGGCGGGCAGGTCCATCAGCGGCGTGACGACCTCGCACCCGCGCGCCGTCGCGAGGCGTTCGGGCGTCCACTCCGTGCGGGCGCGCCAGCTGTCGGTGAGGCCGGTGAACACGATCGGTGTCCTGCTCTGGACCACGACCCGTCGCACGTCCGCCGGACTGGCCTCCTCGATGCGGGAGATGGGTCGAACGTCGAGGCCGGCTCGTCGCATTACCAGGTCGCGGCTGTCCACATCCCCGCTGGCGGAGTCGCCGACGGGCTCCGCCGGACCCTCCGCGCCGCCGCGCCCGACACGCGAAACGCTCGGTGGCACCCGGCGTTGCTCGGGCAGGGTCGCCGAGGACACCTGCGGCGTCGAGGCTGAGCCGCCTCGACGGAGCGCCCAGGGTCGTCTCGTCGAGCGTCGCACGTCGCTGCGGGACGGTCCACCGCCGCCGGCCGCACGACCACGCGTTTCCGTCATTCCTCGCCCCCACGCGGCTGGCGCCTAGACCCGACCAGCGGCGTCGTCGCGGCCAGCCGAGCGGCGGAGGGTCGCCCGCAGCCGTTCGGCGCGATCGGCAGCGAAGCGTGTGTGCAGCGCGCGGACCGGCCGTGTCGACGGTCGAGCGCATCCTCGATCCGTCGACGTCGTGGGGGCTCGGCGGGCCCCCGACGGCGGGTGGCGAAGGGCGCAGCGGCCTCATCGAGGACGGCGTCCGGCGTGAGCGACCGGTACCTCACGCGCTCAGGTACCGCCCCGGGCCTCCACTGCGGCGGACGTCGAGCGTCGCGCAGTGGAACGAGCCGCCGAGGCTGTACACGTGCCGGAAATCGAGGGGGATGCAGCGGAAGCCCCAGGCGGTGAGCGCATCGATGAGTGCGTCCTCGTGCCGCTCGACGACGACGGTGCGTTCGTCGAGCGACAAGACGTTCATGCACACCCACGGGCTGCAGAAGTACATCGGCCACTCCGCCGGCAGAGCGGGCGCCGGCGCTTCCAGGACCTCCCAGTCTCGGAACACGGGGTCGTGGACGTACCGTCCGGGGTTCACGAGGAGCTTGCCCGGTGCGAGCGGGAGCAGGGTCGCGTCGATGTGCATCGCGTGCGGGTCCGACGTGGCGACGCGGTGGACTCGATAGGCCGGGCCCACGGCACGCTCGAACCAGCGGATCCCGAACTCGTTCGTCACGTGGCTGCGCTGCACGACGATGTCGCTGCCGAAGCGCACGAAGTCCGCAGCGTCGAAGACCGGCTCGAAGTCGCTGACCGCACAGGTGTGTTCCGCTTCGCCGTCCGAGTCGAGGTCGATGTCATCGACGAACAGGTCGTCGGTCAGCTGCGGGCGGGGCCCGGAGAGCCAGCCAGCGCCGCGGCGGAAGTAGGACTTGATGAGCGGTCGGTACGCGTCGACCTCGAAGTAGCGACACCGCCACGACATGGGCGCCTCGATGATCGTGGTCCCCACGACCATGAGGAGGTCCCGCGGCATACCCGAGGACGACCCGCCCGCACTCCGCCAGTCCGGAGTCGAGAACGGTCGGTTGTGGTGCACGACATCGGGGCGCACGACCGTCACGCCTTCCGCCGTGAGCGCATCGGCGAGGCCATCGAGCTCCTCGTCGGCACGTCGAAGGTGATGAGCGGGAAACGGGGTTCCGCCGTGCTCACGGAACAAGCGCCAAGACCCAGGCGGCATGGTCGACGCCATCGACGCTTGCCAGCTCGGGAAGACGCCGTCGGACAATCGCCCGACGACGACCTCTTCCAGGCGGTCCCACTCGGTGTAGGAACTCACCACGCTCGTCGCGGTGTGCGGACCCGCGCCGGCATCGGCCGCGCGCGCGTACTTGGCCATCAGTGTCATCGAACCCCGCCATCCGGGCCCAGCACTCCGCCGATTCCGCCGGTCCGCCACGCTGGGCACGTAGCGAACGGATCTGTTCTACATCAAACTCTTGGATACGTCGAATCCACCTCCATGCCGGCATTTGGACGCCCGTGTCCGCCGCGCCGGACCGTCGCTGCGGCGTGCACCTCGTGCGGGAAGCCGCCGGTGAACGCAACCACCGCGACGCCATCGGCCCCGTCCAGGAATACGCCTGGCTCTTGGGCCGCGTGCCGGTGGAGCTCACGCGATCAGACCCACGGTGTCGACGGCAAGCTCACCCCTCATCCTCCTCGGTCGGACGAGGCGGTAAACGACAATGTGGCTCATCCCGGTTGCCCACCTCGGAGGTTCCATGACGCTCGGCGCCCACGGTGTGCGGCCCGACTGACTCGCGTTGAGCGACGCGGACGATCTGAGCGCCAGCGCTCCCGTCTTGCTCCGGCGGCCGCTGATTGGAGCTGCCGTAGTACCGGTTGACCAGGGCGTTCCTGCTGACAGGCACGGGCCCGCAAAGCACTATTCGTCGGTTGAATGGTCCTGCGCTCGTATGCGCAATCGGAGCACCCGGCCGCAAGTCGCGGATACAGCGCATCGGTAGTGCGTCGGCTGGGGTCGTCGCACCCGGTCGCCGCCACGCCGGCGCAGCGACTCCAGGACGCCGCTCTGAAGCCCATGTCCGACCGCGGTTCCCGGCGTGAGCGATCTCATGTCGGCACGCCCCCTCCGCTGCTCGCGTTCCGGTCCCTGGGACTCGCGCAGCCGACGGGCAGGCGTTGGTCCGGGCGTGGCTGGCACCGACGACGACCGAGGGAGTCGTGTGGTCGGGGTCGCGCATGCCTTGGCGGTCGACGCCGACGGCTTCGAGGAGGACGCGCGGCCATGTCCGCCTGGCCGGGAGTAGGAGAGGCGGCCAGGTCATTCCGGGCGGTGTGACCCGCACGGACGTCGTCGGAACGCCGGACTGCTCCACGGGGAGCTGGTCGCCCTGCCTGCTTGCGGCACGGGCGCTCGGCAAGGCCGTCCGGTCGATGAACGGGTCGTGATTTCAGTCGTCTCGTACGGACGCGTGGCTGACGCTCGTTGCGCATCGTCGTGCGGAGAGAGCGATCAGGATGGGCTAGCGAGGTTGGTGGCCGCCGGTCGTTGGTACCCGGACGGAGTCGATCCACGCGTCGATCTCGTCCGCGTCGAACCGGAGCAGCCTGCCCCACTTCACATAGGGAATGCGCCGCTCGTGCACCAGTCGGCGCACGTGCCGGATCTGAACGCCAAGGCGGTCGGCTACGGCGTGGATGTCGACGAGGCCGGCCCAGGAGGACTCACTGTCGGCGTTCGCAGGTCCTGCCACGGCTACCTCCCGCCGTCGTCCGCGTGCACCAGCGGTAAGCCGCTGCTTCTGCAAGGCCGGACAACGGCGACCACTCCTCGCTGGGGTCGCGTTCGGTTCCTGCTGCAAGAAGCCCGACCACATGTCCGGTTGGTCGCCCCACGGAGCGTTTCATGACAACTGGCCCACGTGGAGACCCGTTGCCCGTCGCGACATCGCTGCCCCCTTACGTCACGCAGTGGCGTCACCACGTGACGTCTCGCCCTGCGACGCCGCGCGGTTTACTGGCCGCGACGCGTGGGTACGGCGCTAGCCGTGCGGACGGCGGGGCCCGCAATGGCGGGGTAGTGCTCTCGAAGGACCGTCGGCGGTACGCTGCCGCTCACCGAGGTCTGGAGTGCTCGCGGGAGCCGCTCCGGAGTTCGTTGTACCGCTCCCGCCTCTCAGCAAGCGTGCGCTGCGTCGCGCACGAGCGGACGAGGCGGGGGACTAGATGAGCGGGTCCGACAGCGGCCAACCGCGCTCGTTCCTACAACAGCGCCGACGTCGCCGTCTCTCGGCGGTCGTTCTGCTGCTCGTGGCCGCGCTTGCCGGCGCCTGCGGCGGGTCGGGCGACACGGCGTCGACGGCGACTTCGGCGTCGACCCAGCCGACACCGACGGCCAGCTCGTCGACGACGACCTCGACGACCAGAGCGACGACATCGACAACGCCGGGCGACGAGTTGCCCGCGGAGGTAGAGGACGACTTCCTTGCGTGGCAGCAGGCGTACGAGGAGATGGCGACGACCGACCCTGATCCCGACGCCGACGAGCTGGAGCGTTGGCTCGAGGAGCCGGCACTCGGCGGGTTCCGGCAGCGGCTCCTCGACTGGCAGTCGCGAGGTTTGGTACTGCACGTCCCGACGGGGTCCGTCACGCAGCGAGTGGTCGAGGTCGTCAGTGCGACGCCCGACGAGGCGACGCTCGTCGACTGCCTGGTCGACGATCGCGAGCTTGCCGACGCCCAGTCGGGCGCCGTCGTCCCGGAGACGAGGGGCGCGGCGACGTACCTGTCGACGGTGCAACTCGTGCGCGTCGACGGGCGATGGCAGGTGAAGGAGGGCGTCACCGAGCAGCGCTGGGACGGCTCCGTCCCGGACTGCGGCGGTGCAGTGTGAGGCGGCGCCGCGAACCCCTCGTCGTGCCCCTGGCCCTCGTGGTCGGCATCGTCGCCGTCGGCGCGATCGGCTCCCGACCCGAACCTGTCTCCGCGGATCCAGGCGACCCCTATCCCTCTATCACGGCCTCGACGCAGATCACGATCCCCGGCGGTCCTGGCACGCCCGAGCCACCGCCGGGCGGCGGCGACGGCGGCGGCGGCTTCGGCGACGGCGGGTCGGGTGGGATCACCTGCCACTACGAGCCTGCGGTGGGCGTTCCGGTCCCGGAACCGGCGGCGCCGCCGGCCGAGTGGCGGTTGCTCGTGTGCACCACCCTCGACGGCGAGGAGGTGTCGCGGTCGCTGATCTACTGGACGCCGGGCATGGTGCCCGGAGAGGCGCCGCCTCCCGGTGCCCCTCCGCAGGCGGATGCGATCGACCCCCGGGTCCTCGCCTGGCAGGCCGCGCAGGAGCTGCCGCTCTGGTACCCGGACCCCCGCGCTGCGCCACCGCTCGACGGCGAGTCGCTGACCGGCGTGCCGACGTGGCTGTGGGTGCCGGAGTCGCAGTGGGGCACGCGGTCGGCTACGGCGCGCGTCCCCGGGCTGACGGCGACCGTCACGGCCGAACCGGCGCGCACGGAATGGGACCTGGGCGACGGAGCGGCCGTCGTCTGCGACGGACCGGGCGTCCCGTGGCATGCGGGTCTCCCCGAGTCGGCGACCTACTGCTCGCACACCTACGAGCGCACGTCGGCGACGGAACCAGGCAATGCCTACACCGCGACGGTGACGATCGTGTGGTCGGTCACCTGGACGGCCTCGAACGGCGACGGCGGCGACTTCGGCGAGTTCTCGCGGACGACGCAGTTCCCCGTCGCCGTCGCGGAGGCGCAGGCGTTGAACGACTGAGTGAGGAGCGGCGGGGATTGGCGACGGTCATGAGTCGGCGACGCGAGGCGGCTTCAGCGAGCGTCGGGGATGGACTGCGTGGTCCGGCGGCACGCGTCACTCGGCAGCGCCGCTGGCAGCCGCAGTGGGCGGTGCTCGGTGCGTTCCTCGTGCTCGGGGGCGTGTTCGCGTTCGTAGCGGTGTCGGCGTCGTTCGATGAGCGAACCGCGGTCCTCGTCGCGGCGAGGTCGCTTCGACCCGGCGAGACGATCGCAACCGACGACCTGCGCGCGGAGGAGATCGCCCTCTCGGGGTCGGCTGTCGACGCCATCCCGGCCGACCGGGCCGTCGACGTCGTCGGCATGGTCACCACCGGACCCGTCGAGCAGGGTGAGGTTCTTTCCGGCGCAGACCTGGCACGGCGGCGGCCGCTCGAGCCCGGCTCGGCGGTCGTCGGCGCCGTCCTCGCGCCCGGCGCGGCACCGGTCTCGACGCTCCGGGCCGGCGAGGTCGTGAACGTCGTCGCCGCTCCGCCCGAGGGAACGGAGCCTGGTCGGGCGACCGTGCTGACCGCGGCGACGGTGTACGAGGTCGAAGCGGTCAGCGACACTCCGGCAGGGGGCTGGGTCGTGTCGCTGGTGGTCCCCGAGGACGCCCAGGCGGCGGTCGCAGCCGCCGCGGCGGGAGATCGCCTGCGCCTCACGCTCGTCCCCGCGGACGACGCAGCCACAGCAACTGCCGATGTCTCTGGCTCGCCGGGCGGCGAGGTGAACGAGGACGGTCGTCCGTGACCGCCGTCGTCGCCGTCGGTTCCGTTCATGGCGCACCGGGCGTGTCGACGATCTGCGCCGCCACTGCGGCCGCCGCGGGGCCGCCCGGCGTGACGCTCGTCGACGTCGACCCGGCGGGCGGGTGCCTCGGTGTGATGACAGGGCTCGGGTACGAGCGCGGCCTCGTCTCCCTTGCCGCCTCGACGCGAGGTCGGCTGTCGATCGGTGACGTCGAGGAACACTTCCAGGCGTGGGGTCCGGCAAGTCACCTGCTTGCGTCGCCGCCGGCGGGGGCCCAGGTCCGGCGCGCGCTGTCGGCACTCGATGGTCGTCTCGTTGCTGCGTTGGCGTCGTCTGCTCGGCCGGTCGTCGTAGACGTGGGACGGATCGACGAGCGCTCGCTCGCCCGGCCGTTCGTCGAGGTCGCAGGCGAGGTATGGATCGTCTCGTCCGCTTCGGCCACCTCCGCCCTCGCACTTCCGGGGGCTGTCGAAGCGCTCCGACGGGTCGGCACGACCGTCTCGCTCGTGGTCGTCGCGACCGGTCCGTACAGCGCGGAGGAGGTCGCCGAGTACGCGGGCGCCGAGCTCGTCCAAGTCGTCGCCGAGGACCGCCGAGCGGCGGCGCTCGTCGCGGGAAGGCCAGGGCGGGAACGAGCGCTCAGGCGCTCACCGCTGTGGCGTGCCGCTCGTGCCCTCGCCGACCGCTTGCTGCCGCCTGGACCTGAGGACGCCGAGGCGCACGTCCGCGAAGTCGACGACGGCGAGGGAGAACGGCCCCGGGAGAACGACGAGGTCGCGTCGTGACGCCCCGAGCGTCGCTCGAGCTCGGCCGGCAGGTCGAACGTCAGGTCGCCGAGCGGCTCGAGGAGGAGCGCCGTCGGAGAGAAGCGTCGGGTGGGCCGCCACTCGAACTGGTCGACGAGCAGATGCTCTCCCGCGAGCTCGTCAACCAGGCGCTCACCGCGCTGCGGGCCGAGTGGGTTCGCGGTGAGGCGGTCGCGCTGTCGAGTTACGAGGAGGACGACCTCGCCGCACAGGTGTGGCACCGCCTGTGGGGACTCGGGCGCCTGACGCAGCTGGTTGCCGAGGACGCGTCGATCGAGAACGTCGACGCCTCCGGTTGCGACGTCGTCTGGGTCACCTACGCGGACGGCAGACGGGAGCGGGGGCCGGCGATCGCCGAGTCCGATGCGGACCTCGTGCACACGCTCGCCCGGGCCGCTCGCCGCCTCGGTCAGACGGAGCGCCGCTTCGACACCGGAGTGCCCCGGCTCGACCTCGCCCTCCCCGACGGCAACCGGCTGTTCGCCGTCATGGCGGTGACCCGGCGGCCGGCCGTCTCGCTCCGCGTCCACCGGCACCGCCTCGTCACACTCGACGAGCTGTTCGAGCTCGGCACCGTCGACGACCTCGTGCGGGACGTCCTCGCCGGTGCGGTTCGAGGACGCTGCAACATCGTCGTCTGCGGGGGGACCGACGCCGGGAAGACGACCCTTCTCCGAGCGCTCGTTCACGAGGTGCCGCCGAGCGAGCGCCTCGTCACCATCGAGTCGAACTTCGAGCTGCACCTCCACCTCGACCCGGAGCGGCATCCGAACGTGGTCGAGCTTGAGGAGCGGCAGGCGAACACCGAGGGCGTCGGTGGCGTGTCGATGTGGGACCTCACTCGCGATGCGCTGCGCATGAATCCCGATCGCGTCCTGGTGGGCGAGGTTCGCGGCGGCGAGGTGATCCCGATGCTGAAGGCCATGTCGCAGGGCAACGACGGCTCGATGTGCACGCTGCACGCCGACTCGACGCAGTCCGCGCTGTCGAGGATGCAGCTGTACGCGGCCGAGGCACCGGAGCGCCTGCCTTTCGACGCCGCCGCGGCGCTCATCTCCCACGCCGTCGACCTGGTCGTCCATCTGGCGAAGCGGACCCGTGAGCACATCGGGGAGCGCCGAGGAGGGCGCGTCGTCACGGCGATCCGCGAGGTCGTGGGTGCCGAGGCGTCCACGGTGGTCAGCAACGAGGTGTTCGCACCCGACGCCGCCGGTCGCGCGACGCCGACTGGTGTCGCCTTCACGGGACGGACCGCCGCCCGGTTGCACCAGGGCGGATTCGACGTCCGCTGGCTCCTGGAGAAGGCCGGGTGACAGCGACACTTGCGGCTGCCTGCGGTGCCGTCGTCGGGGTGGGCGCTTTCCTCGTGCTGCTCTCCGTCGTTGGCGCCGTCCCCGCAGCGCCCGCGAGAGGTGCACGCCGCCGTTCGCGGCCGGGCGTCGCCGTTCGAGCGGCGGGTGCGGTGCTGTGCGCGCTCCCGGTCTACGGGGCGACGGGCTGGCTGGTGATGGCCGTGGTCGCAGGCTTCGGTGGATGGATGGCTCCCGAGCTTGTGGCACGGCGTCGCCGCACGTCGCACCGCGCCGACCGAGTCGACGCGGTCGCCTCCTGGGCCGAGATGGTGCGGGATCTCCTGGCGGCGTCGGGCGGGCTGCAACAGGCCATCGCCGCTTCGGCTGCCGTCGCGCCACCGGCGATCCGGGACGACGTCGCCTCGCTCGCCGCACGGGCACGGCTGGGGCTACTGGCGGAAGCCCTCCGGCGGTTCGCCGACGACGTCGACAGTCCCGTCGCCGACGTGCTCGTCGCGTCGCTCCTGCTCGCCGCCGAGCAGCAAGCGGCGAACCTCGGCGCCGCGCTGACCGCGGCAGCGAGGGCGGCGCGATCCCAGGTCGCCATGCGGCAGCAGGTGGAAGCAGGCCGGAGCCGCACCTACACCGCCCGTCGGGTGGTCGTCGGCGTGACGCTCGGGTTCACGGGATCGCTGCTGGTGCTCAACCGCTCGTACCTCGAACCGTTCGCCTCGCCGGCTGGGCAGGTCGCCCTCCTCGTGATCGCCGCGTGCCTGGGCGGCGGGTTGTGGGCGATCGGACGGATGGGCCGGTTCGAGGAGCCGGCTCGGTTGTTCGGGAGCTCGGAATGATCGCGGCCGCTTCCGTCGCGGGCGCGCTCGTCGGGCTCGGGGTGTGGGCGTTGTGGCGAGCCG
>DASWMK010000065.1 GCA_036399815.1 Acidimicrobiales bacterium | reverse complement strand
GGCCGGCGCGCTCGGCGACGCCTCCCGGCCGGTCCAGGTCGTGGCGTCCACCGGCCTGTGGCTCGGCTGGGCCGTCGCCCTCCTCGCCATGCTCGCCCCCCGGTCGGCCGGGCTCACCGCCGCCCGGGTCGTCGTCCCCGCCGGCGCGGCCGCCACCGTCGCCGCCGCCGTGGCCGGGGAGCCGTCACCGGTCGGGCTCGGGGTGGCGGCGGCGGCGACCGTCCTCGTCCTCGCCCCCACCACCGGCGCCGTGTTCGTCGACGGCTCCTCCTACGGCGACGAGCGCCGCCTCCCCCTCCGCCCGCCGGCCGCGCTGCTGCTCGGGCCGGTCGAGCTGGCGTGGGCGGTGGCCGTCGCCGGCGTGGCCGCCGGGCCGCTGCTGCTCGCCGCGGAGCAGTGGGCGGCCGGCGGGGCCGCGCTCGCCGTCGGCCTGCCCGCCGCCTGGTTCGCCGCCCGGTCGCTGCACGGCCTGGCCCGCCGGTGGGTCGTGTTCGTCCCGGCCGGGCTGGTGGTGCACGACCCGCTGACCCTGCTCGACCCCGTCCTGCTCCACCGCCGCCTCGTCCGCACGATCGCTCCCGCCCCACCCGGCCACCCGGGCCTCGACCTGACCGCCGGCGCCGCCGGCCTCCACCTCGTGGTCGACCTGGCCGAGGCCGTGCCCGTCACGCTCCAGCGCCCCGGGAAGCGGCTCGGCGAGCCGGCCACCGCCACCGCCGTCCGCATCGCCCCCACCCGCCCGGGCGCCGTCCTGGACGAGGCCGCCCGCCGCCGCCTGCCCGTCTAGGCGGCGACGGCGCCGCCGACGACCACGTCGCCGTCGTAGAGCACCACGCTCTGGCCCGGCGCCACCCGCCGGTGGGGCCGCGCCCACCGCAGCACGTCGCCGTCGACCGTGGCCGGGACGGCGTCGCCGTGGGCGCTGCACTGGGCCAGCACCTCGCCCTCGACGGCCCCGCCGGCCCACGCCAGCCCGGCCAGCGGCTGGCGGTCGACCAGCAGGTCGGCCGCGTCGCCGACGGTGACGGTCGCGGTGGCCGGGTCCACGTCGAGCACGTAGCGGGGCGGGCCGCCGCCGGGCAGGCCGAGGCCCCGCCGCTGGCCGACCGTGACCAGCTCGACGGCCGCCACCGTCCCCACCCGCCGCCCGCCCGTGTCCACGACCACCCCGGGGTGCAGCGCCAGCCGGTCCCGGAGGAAGGCCCGCCGCCCGCCGGTCGAGGTCACGAAGCACACGTCCTGGCTGTCGGGCTTGGCCGCCGTCCGCAGCCCCAGGGCGGCCGCCCTCGCCCGCACCTCGGCCTTCGTCAGCTCCCCGACCGGGAAGCGGACCAGCCGGAGGACGGCCGGGTCGAGCACGTGCAGCACGTAGGACTGGTCCTTGGCCCGGTCGGCGCCCCGGGCCAGGCGGGGGCCGCCCGGCCCGTCGACGACGCGGGCGTGGTGGCCAGTCGCGACGGCGTCGAAGCCGAGGAGGCGGGCCCGCACCAGCAGGCGGTCGAACTTGAGGTGGCGGTTGCACTCGACGCACGGGTTGGGCGTGCGGCCGGCGGCGTGGTCGGCGACGTAGGGCGCGACCACCCGCGCCTCGAAGTCGTGGGACAGCCCGAACACGTGGTGGGCGATGCCGAGCTGCTGCGCGACCCGGCGGGCGTCGTCCACGTCGGCGACCGAGCAGCACCCGGTGTCGCTCTCGCCGCCCCAGAGCCGCATGGTCGCCCCCACCACCTCGTGGCCCTCCTCGAGGAGCAGCGCGGCGGCCACCGACGAGTCGACGCCGCCCGAGAGGGCGACGAGGACCCTCACCGCAGGACGACCGGCCGGCGCAGCTGGTCGACGCCGTCGGGGACGGCGGCGAGGGCGAGGTCGACGTCCTCGTCGGTCGAGGTCCACCCGAGGGTCAGGCGGAGCGACCCGGCCGCCCGCTCCCGGGGGACGCCCATGGCCGCCAGCACGTGCGACGGGTCCATCGCCCCGCTGGAGCACGACGACGCCGCCGACGCGCAGACGCCCCGGTCCTCCAGCAGCACGAGCAGGCACTCGCTCTCGACGCCGTCGACGCACACGTGGCAGGAGCCCGCCACCTTGCGGTCCCGCCGGCCGGTCTCGGTCAGGCCCGGCACGGTGGCGACGAGCCCGTCGGCCAGCCGGTCGCGGAGGGCCCGAAGGCGGGCGACGGTCGCCTCCCGGCGCTCGGTGGTGAGCGCGAGGGCGGCCGCCATCCCGACGATGCCGGCGACGTTCGACGTGCCGCTGCGCCGGCCCCGCTCCTGGCCGCCGCCGAGCAGCAGGGGCGCCGGGTCGGCCCCGTTCCTGGCGACGAGCGCGCCGATCCCCTTGGGGCCGCCGAACTTGTGGGCGCTGACCGAGACGAGGTCGGCCGGGGCCGCCACCGCGGCGACGTCGAGCCAGGGCACGGCCTGCACGGCGTCGGTGTGCAGCAGCGCGCCGGGCGCCCGCTCCCGCACCACCTCGGCCACCTCGGCCAGCGGCTGCACCGTCCCCACCTCGTTGTTGACCAGCACGGTCGACACCAGGGTGACCGAGTCGTCCAGGGCGTCGGCGAGGGCGTCGAGGTCGACGGCGCCGTCGGCGTCGACCGGCACCACCCGGCCGCCGGCGGCCAGCACCGGGTCGAGGACGGCGTGGTGCTCGGCCGCCGTGCAGACGGCGACACCGCCCCGCCGCCGGAGGGTGCCGGTGACGGCCTGGTTGTCGGCCTCGGTGGCCCCGCTCGTGACGATGACCTCGCCCGGCCGGCAGCCGAGCGCGGCGGCGATGGCGTCGCGCGCCTCGTCCACCGCCCGCCGCGCGTCACGGGCGACGGGGTGGCCGCCGGACGGGTTCCCGAACCTCGTGGTGAGGAACGGGAGCATGGCGTCCAGGGCCTCGGGGTGCAGCGGCGTCGTCGCCGCGTGGTCCAGGTAGCCGCGCGTCACGGTCCCCCACGCTACGACGCCTACCCTGCGGCGCGATGACGTTCGGGCCGTCGTCCTACGGCGACGCCTTCGCCGAGGTCTACGACGACCTCTACGGCGACGTGAGCGACGTGGCCGGCACGGTCGCCACGCTCGCCGCGCTGGCCGGGCCGGGGCCGGTCCTCGAGCTCGGCGTCGGCACGGGGCGGGTCGCCATCCCGCTCGCCGCGGCCGGGTGCGAGGTCCACGGCGTCGACGCCAGCCGGGCCATGGTCGACCGGCTGCGGGCCAAGCCCGGCGGCCACGCCGTGGTCGTGGCGGTGGGCGACATGGCCGACGTCGCCACGGTGGCCCCGGCCGGCGCCGACGCCTACGCCGCCGTGCTCGTCGCCTTCAACACGTTCTTCAGCCTGCCGGCCGAGGGGGACCAGCGCCGCTGCCTGGCCGGCGTCGCCGAGGTCCTCCGCCCCGGCGGCGCGCTCGTGGTCGAGGCGTACGTCCCGGCCGACGCCCCACCGGTCGGCACCGCCGTCGCCGTGCGGTCGATCGAGCCGGGCCGGCTCGTGCTCACCGCCTCGATCACCGAGGACGACGGGCGCACGGCGTCGGTCGCCCACGTCGACCTGCGCGACGGCGAGGTGCCCAGGGTCCGCTCGTGGCCGATGCGGATGGTGAGCCCGGGCGAGCTCGACGCCATGGCGGCGACGGCTGGGCTCGTGCTCGACCGCCGCGACGCCGGGTGGCGGGGCCAGCCGTTCGGGCCGGCCAGCCGGGAGCACGTGTCGGTGTACCGGAGGCCGGCGGGTAGGACGCGGCCGTGACCCTGTTCGACGAGCACGGCGAGCCGGGCCGGCCGCCGCTTCCCGAGGACCGGTCCATCGAGTCGCTGCGCCGGGCGGCCGCCGGGTGCCGGGCCTGCCCGCTGTGGCAGCTCGGGACCCAGACGGTGTTCGGCGACGGGCCGGAGCACGCGGAGGTCGTGATGGTCGGCGAGCAGCCGGGCGACCGCGAGGACCTGGAGGGCGAGCCGTTCGTCGGCCCGGCCGGGAAGATCCTCGACCGGGGGCTCGAGGCCGTCGGCATCGACCGCGGGCTGGTCTACGTCACCAACGCCGTCAAGCACTTCAAGTGGGTGCCGCGCGGGAAGCGCCGGATCCACCAGAACCCGAACGCGGCGGAGATGGCCGCCTGCCGCCCGTGGCTGCTGGCCGAGCTGGAGGCCGTGCGGCCCCGGGTGCTGGTCGCCCTCGGGGCCACGGCGGCCAAGTCGCTGTACGGGCCGAGCTTCCGCATCACCCGCCAGCGGGGCGAGCTGGTCGAGACCGACCTGGCGCCGCTGGCGACGGCCACCGTGCACCCGTCGTCCATCCTCCGGACCCCCGACGAGGAGCGGGAGGCGGCGATGGCGGCGTTCGTCGCCGACCTCGGCAAGGTGGCCGAGGCGCTCGGCCGCTAGGTGCCCCGGGTCAAGGTCGCGGTCGTCGTCGACGCCCCGCCCCGGCGGGTGTGGGCCGACGTCGCCGAAGTCGCCAGCCACGTCGAGTGGATGGCCGACGCCGTCGCCATCCGCTTCACGGGGCCCCGCCGGTCCGGGGTCGGCACCACGTTCGACTGCGACACGAGGATCGGCCCGCTGCGGCTGGTCGACCGCATGGAGGTCATCGAGTGGCGGCCGGGGCGGGCGATGGGCGTCCGCCACACCGGCCTCGTCACCGGCGAGGGCCGGTTCACCCTGCGCCGGGCGAGCGGCGGCCGCACGAGGTTCACCTGGGAGGAGCGCCTGGTGTTCCCGTGGTGGCTCGGCGGGCCGGTCGGCGCGACGGTCGGCTCGGTCGTCCTCCGCCGCGTCTGGGCCGGCAACCTCCGCCGCCTGAAGCAGCGCATCGAGGGCCGGCCGGCCTAGGCGACGGCGATCGAGACGGCCGCGCAGCCGGCGGCCAGGGCGGCGCAGACGAGGAGCGGGGCGGCGCGGCCGGGGAGGCGGGGGCCGAGGTCGACGAGCACCCAGCCGGACACCAGCCCGCCGGCCAGGCCGCCGAGGTGGCCACCGATGGAGATGCCCGGGATCAGGAACGTGAACAGCAGGTTGACCATGATCAGCCCGGCGAGGGGGCCCTCCAGCGGGTTGACGCCCTGGGCCCGCTGGGCGGCCATCGCCGCGCCGAACAGGCCGAAGACGGCGCCGGACGCGCCGACGGTCGCCGCGTTCGGCTGGAGGAGCATGATCCCGAGCGAGCCGGCCAGCAGCGACACCACGTAGACGGCGGCGAAGCGCACGCGGCCGAGGGACGGCTCCAGCACCTGGCCGAGCCGCCACAGCACGAGCATGTTGAACCCGAGGTGGATGGCGTTGGCGTGGAGGAAGCCGACGGTCACGAGCCGCCACCACTCGCCCGCCGCCACCAGCGGGCCGAACAGCGCGCCGAGGTCGACCAGCTCCTGCGGGCTGGGTTGGGGGCCGCCCCGCACGACCTCGTAGGCGGCCGCCGCCAGGCACAGGCCGATGACGACCTGGGTGACGATCGGGCGGGTGCGGAGCTGGCCCGCCGTGAAGACCCGCTGGCCGGTGGCCTTCACGCACTCTGGGCAGTGGAAGCCGACCGACGCCTGGTTCATGCACGCGGGGCAGATAGGCCGGTCGCAGCGCTGGCACAGGACGCCGGTCCGCCGGTCCGGATGCCGGTAGCAGGCGCTGGTCGCTTCGACGGCCACGCGGCGACCCTACCGGCGGCCCCGCCCGTGGGCTCGGCGCCGGGACGGTCGGTGGTCACGCAGCCGGCGGAGCGCCAGGGCGGCCGACGCCCCCGCCCGCCCGGGGTCCGGCGCAGGCGGCCGAGCCGAGTGCGCCCGGCCGGTGGACCTGCCCGGCGGTCCGGCGCCGGCGTCCAGGCCGAGTGCACCCGGCCGGACGGCGAACCTGCCCGGCGGCGTCCGCGCCGGGGCGCTCAGCCGAGCGCGCCCGGCCGGGCGGCGGACCTGCCCGGCGGGCTCGGCGCCGGACCTTCAGCCGATGGTCCCGAGGCGGTCGACGGCCAGGTTGAGGACCTCGGCGAGGGGGCGCAGGGAGGGCGACCCGCCGTCGCGCAGCGCCTCGTAGAGGCGCTCCTGGGCGGCCTCGACGGCGGGGTTGACGGCCGGGTGGCCCTGGAGGCGGAGGTCGCCGGCCAGGCGCAGCAGCGCCATCGCCACCTTGACCGCCTCCCTCGTCGGCTCGGCCGCGGCCCGCTCGACGGCGGCCAGCGCCACCCGGTTGAGCGTGGCGATGACGGCCGGCGTGGTCACCGCCAGCCCGCTGTCCTGTGCGTCCCTGGCGATGGCCGCGGCCACCGCCACCCGGCGACGGTCGGGCGGGTCGCCGATGGCGTCGAGCGCCGCCTCCAGCCGGCGGGCGGCCGCCTCCCCCGCCGGCGCCCGCAGCACGGCGGGCAGCGGGTAGCCGGCGACGGCCAGCGCGTTCAGCGCCGGCTGGTGGTCGGCCACCAGCCGGTCGTAGGCCTCGAGGAAGCGGTCGGCCAGCTCGTCGGCGGCGGCGGCGACGATGTGGCCGCCCTCGTCGGGCAGGGCGGCCTCCAGGCCGAACTCGTCGGGGCCGAAGTCGTCGACCAGCCGGCGCAGCAGCGTGGTCAGGCGCTGGCCGGACCGCACGGCCTTGTCGAGGGCGTCGAGGGCGGTCCCGTCGCGGCGCTCGTCGGCCGGGCGGGTGGCCCCGACGACCTCGAAGCCGCCGAGGTGGGCGGCCGCGAACGCGTGGACCGTGCAGCGCCGGGTGCGGCGGTGCTGCAGCCAGGCCCGGCCGGCCACGACGGTGAGCGACCCCCGGCTGCGCCGCACCCGCACGTCGACCTCGACCTCGTGGCCGCCGGCGACGGCCGGCACCCCGCGGCCCAGCAGTTCGGCCAGGGCCACGTGGGCGGCGACCCGGCCGGCGTCGACCCTGGCCGGCAGCACGTGCCGCTCCCACACGGACCGGCCGTCGCCCTCGGCCTCGACGTTGCTCCTCGCCGTCGCCAGCACGTCGAGGAAGGCGGCCTCGGGCGGCGCCTCCCCCAGCTCGCGCAGGTGGTCCATCACCCGGGCGGCGTGGCGCAGCACCTGGACGGTCTCGAGGCCGGCCAGGTCGTTGAAGAACCAGCCGCACGACGTGTACATCGCCATGGCGTGGCGCTGGCTCTCGAGCAGGGTGAGCGCCTCGACGAGGTCGCCGGTGACGTGGTCGGCGGCGAACGCCTCGACGTCCACGCCGCCGCACACCACCTCGCCGTACGCGTCCCTGGCCGCCCACGGGTCGGCCAGCACGGCGGCGCCCCGGCGCTCGAACACCTCGGCGGCCGCGTCGCGGAGCAGGTCGAGGGCGGCCCGCAGCGGCGCCCGCCAGCGCTGGTCCCAGCCCGGCTGGCCGCCCGTGCTGCACCCGCAGTCCTCGGCCCACCGGCCGACCCCGTGCGCGCACGACCAGGCGCTCCGCTTGACCTTCGCCTCGGCCACCGGCGGCGCCGCCGCCAGGGCGGCCGCCGCGCCGACCACGTCCAGCCGGCGCCGGGGCGCCTCGACGGCCACCGCGTACGCCACCCCCCGCTCGGCGAAGTGGTGGTGGTGGCCGAACGTCTCGCCGTCGGTGGCGACGGCGACGACCCCGCCGTCGGGCGCCGCGGCGGCGACCCGGTCGACGAGCGCCTGGCTCGACAGCCCGCCCAGCCCGAAGGCGAGGTCGTGGGAGATGGCGCCGTCGTAGACGAGGAGGTCGACGGACCGGCCGCTGCCGTCGGGGTGGCACCACCGGTAGGCCACCCGGGTGTCGAGCGAGGCGGCGTCGACCGCCTGCCAGCCGGCGGCCGGGTCGCCGAGCGGGCGCACGGCGGCGACCTGGGTGGGGGCGAGGATCGTGAACCGCACGCCCTCGTCGGCCAGCACGGCGAGCACGGTGTCGTCGACGGCCGCCTCCGGCAGCCACATCCCCTCGGCCGGCCGCCCGAACCGGGCCCGGAAGTCGGCCAGGCCCCACCGCACCTGGGTGCGCACGTCCCGCTCGGTCGCGAGCGGAAGGATCAGGTGCGAGTAGGCCTGGGCGATGGCGCCGCCGCCGGCCCGGTCGCCCTCGACCATGCGGGCCAGCACGTCGGGCCGGTGCTCGGCCAGCCAGGCGCACAGGGTCGGGCCGACGTCGAAGGACAGGTGGGCGTAGTTGTTGACGAGGGCGACGAGCCGGCCCGACTCGTCCACCACCCGCGCCCACCCGTTGGGCCGGTAGCACTCGGCGGTGATCCGCTCGTTCCAGTCGTGCGCCGGCGCGGCCGACGGCTCCACCGGGACCGTCTCGGTCCAGGGGTTCTCCCGGGGCGGCTGGTAGAAGTGCCCGTGCAGGACGAGCATCGGCGCGCTCGACGGCATCGCCCGCCGGTCTACTCCCTCCAGGCGAGCCAGACGACGCCGAGGGGCGGGAGGGTGAGGGCGGCGGACTGGGGGTCGCCGTGCCAGGGGGTGGGGTCGGTGTGCACCTCGGGGCCGGGGCCGACGCCGCTGCCGCCGAACTCGGGCGCGTCGGTGTTGACCACGACCTCCCAGCGGCCCGGCCTCGGCAGGCCGACCCGGTACCCGTGCCGGGGGATGGGCGTCAGGTTGGCGACGCAGGCCACCACCGAGCCGTCGTCCCGCCCGGAGCGCAGGAACGAGTAGACGGACTGGTCGCTGTCGTTGGCGTCGATCCAGGCGAACCCGCCGGGGTCGAAGTCCCGCTCCCACAGCGCCCGCTCGGCCGCGGCCGTGCGGTTCAGCGCCCGGACCAGCGCGTGCACGCCGGCGTGGCCGGGGTCGTCGAGCAGGTGCCAGTCCAGGCTGCCGTCGTGGTTCCACTCCCGCTCCTGGGCGAGCTCGCCGCCCATGAACACGAGCTGCTTGCCGGGGTGGGCCCACATCCAGGCGAACAGGGCCCGCAGGTTGGCCAGCTGCCGCCACCGGTCGCCCGGCATCTTCGCGAGGAGCGACCCCTTCAGGTGCACGACCTCGTCGTGGGACAGGGGCAGCACGAAGTTCTCGCTCCACGCGTACACGAGCCCGAAGGTCAGCTGGTGGTGGTGGAACCGCCGGTGGACCGGGTCGTGGGCGAAGTAGTCGAGCGTGTCGTGCATCCAGCCCATGTTCCACTTGTGGCCGAAGCCGAGGCCGCCGAGGTAGACGGGCCGGGACACGCCGGGGAACGAGGTCGACTCCTCGGCGATCGTCAGCACGCCGGGGTGGGCGCCGTGCACGACCGCGTTCATCTCCTGGAGGAAGGCGATGGCCTCGAGGTTCTCGTTGCCGCCGTGGACGTTCGGCACCCACTCCCCCGGCCGCCGCGAGTAGTCGAGGTAGAGCATGGAGGCGACGGCGTCGACCCGCAGGCCGTCGACGTGGAACTCCTCGACCCAGTACAGGGCGTTGGCGACGAGGAAGTTGCGGACCTCGTTGCGGCCGAAGTTGAACACGAGCGTGCCCCAGTCCGGGTGCTCGCCCTTGCGGGCGTCCTCGTGCTCGTAGAGGGCGGTGCCGTCGAAGCGGGCGAGGGCCCAGTCGTCCTTCGGGAAGTGGGCCGGCACCCAGTCGACGATCACCCCGATGCCGCGGCGGTGCAGCGCGTCGATCAGGGCCCGCAGGTCGTCGGGCGACCCGAACCGGGACGTCGGCGCGTAGTAGCTCGACACCTGGTAGCCCCACGAGCCGCCGAAGGGGTGCTCGGCCACCGGCAGCAGCTCGACGTGGGTGAACCCGAGGTCGGCGACGTAGTCGGGCAGCTGCTCGGCCAGCTCCCGGTAGGTGAGGGACCGGTTGCCCTCCTCGGGCACCCGCCGCCAGGACCCGAGGTGGACCTCGTAGATCGACAGCGGCCGCTCCATCGGGTCGCCCGCCGCCCGCGCCGCCAGCCACTCGCCGTCGGCCCACTCGAACGCCGAGGCGGCGACGATGCTGTCGGTGCCCGGCGGGGTGGCGGCGGCCTGCGCCATCGGGTCGGCCTTGAGCCGGAGCGCGCCGTCGGCCGTCAGGACCTCGTACTTGTAGCGGGCGCCGGGGCCGACGCCGGGGACGAACAGCTCCCACACGCCGGACGCGCCCATGGCCCGCATGGGGTGGAGGCGCCCGTCCCAGGAGTTGAACTCGCCGACCACCCGGACGGCCGCGGCGGCCGGCGCCCACACCGAGAACGCCGTGCCGTCGACGCCCTGGTGGACCATGGGCCGGGCGCCGAGCACCCGCCACAGCTGGAGATGGTGGCCCTCGCCGATCAGGTGCAGGTCGACGTCGCCGAGCGTCGGCCAGAAGCGGTAGGGGTCGTCCACCGGGAACCGCCCCCCGCCCGGGTACTCGACCTCGAGGCCGTAGTCGAGCATCGGCCCCGCCCCGGGCACGACCCCCGAGAACAGGCCGCCGTCGTGCTCCCGGCGGAGGTCGACCCGCTCGCCGCCGGGCAGCACGACGACCGTGACCCGCACGGCGTCGGGCCGCAGCACCCGCACCACCCACCCGCCGTCCACGGGGTGGGCGCCGAGCACGGCGTGGGGCTGCGCGTGGCGGCCGGCCACCAGCCGGGTGGCCTCGTCCCGGTCGACCGGGGGCGCGACGGGCGGCGTGGGGCGCGACGGCGCCGTCATGCCGGGGCCAGGAGCCGCTCGACGGCGCCGGCCGGGATCTCCACCCACGCCGGCCGGTTGGCCTCCTCGTAGGCCACCTCGTACACGGCCTTGTCGAGCAGGAACGCGTCGAGCACCCGGTCGCGGTCGCCGGCGGCGGGGAGGACCTCGTCGATGCCGGTGATCGACAGGTAGCCGTCGCGGAAGGCGTCGGCGTTGCGGCGCTCCCACGCGCGGCCGAGGTCGACCAGCTCCACCTCGTCCTCGTCGAACTCCCGCTCCCGCAGGGCGACGGCGGCCGCGTACTGGAACGAGCGGAGCATGCCGGCCACGTCCTTCAGCGCCGACGACGGCCGGCGCCGCTCCTCCAGCGGGCGCTCGGGCTCGCCCTCGAAGTCGAGGACGTACCAGCCGGCGTCGGTGCGCATGACCTGCCCGAGGTGGTAGTCACCGTGGACGCGGATGGCGGCACCGGCCTCCGTCACCGACCCGAGGGCCTCGAAGGCGGCGGCCACCCGGTCCCGGTCGACGCGGGTGGTGCGCAGGCGGGCGAGGTGGTCGGCCATCTCCGCGGCCCACGTGCCGGCGTCGGCCGGCTCGGCGCCGAACGCGTCGGCGAGGGCGAGGTGCATGGCCGCGGTGATCTGCCCGAGGCGGCGGGCCTCGTGGGCGAAGTCGCCGCCGGCCTCGGCCGGCGGCTGGCGGCTGTCGTAGAGGTCGCGCAGCGACGTGAGGGCGAGGTGGAACCCGTCGGTGCCGCCGACGAGGAACTCCCGCAGCACGGCCAGGTCGCGGCCGCCCCGGCGCCACTCGGCCACCGGCGCGCTGATGTGGGTGAAGCCGACGTCGGCCAGCCCCCGCGTGACCTCGGCGTCCGGGTTGGGGCCGTCGTGGACGCGGCGGAACAGCTTGAGGATCAGGCGCTCGTCGTAGACGACGGAGGTGTTCGACTGCTCGACGAGCAGCGGCCGCACCCGCTGCACCTCCTCGTCCGGCGCCACGTGGCGGAGCAGGGCGACGGCCAGCTCGGGGTCGATCAGCGCGTCGTAGGCGACGGCCGGGCCGTCGTCCGTGTCGACGACGCCGATGACGGCCGCCGGCTTGCCCTCGAGGAACCGCTCGTGGGAGTCGGCGGCCCGCAGCCCGACCACCACCTGGTAGCGGGCCGTCGACCCGTCCTCGAACGACGCCGACACCAGCGCCCACGTGAGCCCCGGGCGGCCGCCGACCAGCTCCTCGGCCTCCTCGACGGCGACGCCGGTGATGGACCGGTCGGACGCGGCCGCCCACCGCTGGGCCCGCAGGTAGGCCGGCAGGGCCTCGACCAGGGCCTCGATCGTGGTGCTCACGGCGTGGCCTCCTCGTCGACCAGGGCGAACCAGTAGAACCCGTAGGGCGCCAGCGTGACGAAGTACGGCAGCTCGCCGATCCTCGGGAAGTGCACGCGCCCGGTCAGCTCGACCGGCACCTTGCCGGCCACGTGCTCGAGCATGAGCTCGGCCGGCTGGGCGAAGCGGCTGAGGTTGTTGACGCAGAGGACCATGTCCTCCGAGCCGTCGTCCCTCGTCGCCCGGCGCAGGTAGGCGAGCACCGACGGGTTCTCGGTGTTGAGGACCTCGAACGTGCCGATCCCGAACACCGGGTGCTGCTTGCGGACCTCGATCATGCGGCGGACCCAGTGCAGGAACGAGCTCGGGTTGCGCTGCTCGGCCTCGACGTTGACGGCCTGGTACCCGTACACCGGGTCCATGAGCGGCGGCAGGTAGAGCTGGGCGAAGTCGGCCCGGGAGAACCCGGCGTTGCGGTCGGGCGTCCACTGCATCGGCGTGCGGACCCCGTCCCGGTCGCCGAGGTAGATGTTGTCGCCCATCCCGATCTCGTCGCCGTAGTACATGACCGGGCTGCCCGGCAGGCTGAACAGCAGGGCGTGGAACAGCTCGGCCACGCGGCGGTCGTTGTCGAGCAGGGGCGAGAGCCGGCGGCGGATGCCGATGTTGAGCTTCATCCGCGGGTCCTTGGCGTACTCCGCCCACATGTAGTCCCGCTCCTCGTCGGTGACCATCTCGAGCGTGAGCTCGTCGTGGTTGCGGAGGAAGATCCCCCACTGGCAGCCGTCGGGGATGGGCGGGGTCTGGGCCAGGATCTCGGTGATCGGGTAGCGCTGCTCGCGGCGCAGGGCCATGAACATGCGCGGCATCACCGGGAAGTGGAAGCACATCTGGCACTCGTCGCCGTCGCCGAAGTAGTCGACGACGTCGGCCGGCCACTGGTTGGCCTCGGCCAGCAGCACCCGCCCGGGGAACTCGGCGTCGATGGCCTTGCGCATCCGCTTCAGGTACTCGTGGGTCTCCTGGAGGTTCTCGCCGTTGGTGCCGTCCCGCTCGAACAGGTAGGGCACGGCGTCGAGGCGGAAGCCGTCGAGGCCGATGTCGGCCCAGTAGCGGAGGACGTCGATCATCCCCTCCGCCACCTCTTCGTTGCGGTAGTTGAGGTCGGGCTGGTGGTGGAAGAACCGGTGCCAGTAGTACTGGCCCCGCACCGGGTCCCAGGTCCAGTTGGAGTGCTCGGTGTCGACGAAGATGATCCTCGCCTCGGACCACCGGGTGTCGTCGTCGCTCCAGACGTACCAGTCGGCCTTCGGGTTGGTGCGGTCCTGGCGGGACTCCTGGAACCACGGGTGCTGGTCGCTCGTGTGGTTGACGACGAGGTCGGCGATGATGCGGATGCCCCGGCGGTGGGCCTGCTCGACCAGCTCGTAGGCGTCGCCGATGTCGCCGTACTCGGGCAGGACCGTGAACCAGTCCGAGATGTCGTAGCCGCCGTCGCGGAGGGGCGACTGGTAGAAGGGCAGCAGCCAGAGGCAGTCGACGCCGAGCCACTCGAGGTAGTCGAGCTTTTCGGTCAGGCCCCGCAGGTCGCCGCTGCCGTCGCCGTTCGAGTCGTAGAACCCGCGGACCAGCACCTCGTAGAAGACGGCCTTCTGGTACCACCTGGCGTCCGCGTACTCGAGGGCCGCCGAGCCGGTCGACGGCCCCCTCACGGCTGGGAGACCGAGAACACGTGCGCCGGCTGGTGCGCCGGGTCGAGCCGCACGTAGTTGTGGCGGCCCTCCCAGCGGTACCGCTCGCCGGTGAGCTCGTCGTGCACGACGAACGGACGGCCGGGGTCGACCCCGAGCGCCTCGAGGTCGAGGTCGGTCGTCCCCTCGTGCCAGTTCCAGGGGTCGAGGTTCACGACGACGAGCATGGCATCGCCGCCGTCCGGCGTGGTCCTGGACCAGGCGAGCAGGTGCTCGCCGTCGACCCCCTGGATGCTGACGCCGCGCAGCAGCGAGAGGGCCGGGTGGCGGCGCCGGATCTCGTTGACCTTGGCGACGAAGGGGGCGAGCGACGAGGGGTCGTGCCAGTCGCGGTGCTTGATCTCGTACTTCTCGGAGTGGAGGTACTCCTCGTTGGCGTCCGACGCCGGCTGGTTCTCGCACAGCTCGTAGCCGCTGTACATGCCGTAGTTCGGGACCATGAGCGCGGCGAGCACGAGCCGCATGCGGAACGCGGACGGCGGGCCGTTCCGCAGCGGGCCGGCGAGGATGTCGGGGGTGTTGGGCCAGAAGTTGGGCCGCATGTACTCGGCCTTCGGCCCGTTGGCCACCTCGTCCAGGTACTCGGCCAGCTCCTGCTTGGTGTCCCGCCAGGTGAAGTACGTGTAGCTCTGGCTGAAGCCGACCTCGGCCAGCTTGGCCATCACCTTCGGGCGGGTGAAGGCCTCGGCCAGGAACAGCACGTCGGGGTGCTCGGCCCGCACGGCCGGGATCAGCCACTCCCAGAAGGCGAGCGGCTTGGTGTGCGGGTTGTCGACGCGGAAGATGCGGACGCCGTGGTCGATCCAGTGGTCGAGGATCGCCTTGCAGGCCTCCCACAGCGCCACCCGGTCGGCGTCCCTCGCCGGCCAGAAGTTGATCGGGTAGATGTCCTGGTACTTCTTGGGCGGGTTCTCGGCGTACCTGATCGTCCCGTCGGGCCGGTGGTGGAACCACTCGGGGTGCGCGCGGACCCAGGGGTGGTCGGGGGAGCACTGGAGGGCGTAGTCGAGCGCCACCTCGAGCCCGTGGTTGGCGGCCTCGGCGACGAAGCGGTCGAAGTCCTCGACGGTGCCGAGGTCGGGGTGGACGTCGGTGTGCCCGCCCTCCTCGCCGCCGATGGCCCACGGGCTCCCCGGGTCGCCGGGCCCGGCGTCCAGGGTGTTGTTGGGCCCCTTGCGGAACGCCCGGCCGATCGGGTGGATGGGCGGCAGGTAGACGACGTCGAAGCCCATGCCGGCGACGTCCGGCAGCCGCTTCATCGCCCCCTCGAAGCCCCCCTCGGAGCGGGGGAACAGCTCGTACCAGGCGCCCACCCTGGCCCGCTCCCGGTCGACCCAGAGCGGGAAGCGCCGGCTCCTCGTCAGGTCGTCGCCCGAGGGCACGCCCTCCACCAGCGCGGCCAGCGCGTCGTCCAGCCCGGCCGTCAGGCGGTCGTCCACCGCCGAGGACGGGTCGCGGACGGCGGCGGCCGCCGCCCGCAGCCGGTCCCGGTGGTCCTTCGCCACCTTGGCGGCGAGGGCGTCGAGCAGGATGGCGCCCTCCTCGAGCTCGACGGTGAGGTCCTGGCCGGCGGCGGCCTTCTTCTCCACGGCCCGCCGCCAGGTGGCGAACCGGTCGGTCCACGCCTCGACGACGAACACGTGCGGCCCGACCTGGGTCGGCTCGAACCACCCCGTCCACCGGTCGTTGTTCACGAGCGCGAGCGGCGCCACCTGCCAGCCCTTCGCGCCCTCCGGCCGCCACCGCACCCGGGCGGCCAGCACGTCGTGGCCGTCGCGGAAGACGTCGGCGCTGACGAGGACCCGCTCACCCACCGAGGACTTCGCCGGGTAGCGGTCGGGCGTGGCGGGATGGACGTTCTCGATCACGACGCGGCCGAGCATCCCTACCAGCCCTACCACGGCGGGCGGGGGCAGGAAACGGGCGCCCGGCCCGCCGCCGTCAGGCGGCCGCGGGGACCGGCGCGGGGGCAGGCGTGGCCACCTGCCCCCGGTGGTAGAGCGGCGAGATGATGGCCAGCATCGGGGTCGCCATCAGCGTGGTGACGAGCGCCATCAGCACCATGATCGTGAAGATCCCGGTCGAGATGACGCCGAGCTCGAGGCCCACGCTCAGGATCACCAGCTCGGTCAGGCCCCTCGTGTTCATGAGGATCCCGATGGCGGCCGCGTCCTGCCAGCGCTCGCCGGTGAGCCGGGCGGCGATCATCGAGCCGCCCCACTTGCCGGCGATGGCGGTCACGCACACCAGCGCGGTGACCCCCCACAGGTAGGCGCTGTCGAGCAGGTCGACCCGGGTGGCGAGCCCGACGACCACGAAGAACACCGGCAGCAGGAACGTCACCACCGGGCTCTCCAGCCGGTCGTGGATCTCCTTCTGCACCTCGGGCACCCTCGGCATCACGGCGCCGGCCATGAACGCCCCGAAGATGGCGTGGATGCCGATCTCCTCGGTCGTCCAGGCGGCGAGCAGCGCCATGCAGATGGCGAGCCACAGCGGCACCGTCGGCATGCGGGCGAGCAGCGGGCGGACGAGCATCATCATCCCGGCGACGAAGGCGAGGGAGAGGGCGACCGTCTCGAACGTGTCGCCGAACCCGGACGACTGGACGACGGCGACCACGCCGGCCAGCACGCACCAGGCGGTGACGTCGTCCACCGCCGCGCACGTGATCGTGAGGACGCCGACCCTCGTGTGGGTCAGGCCGGTCTCCTGGAGCACCCTGGCGAGGACGGGGAAGGCGGTGATCGCCATCGCCGCGCCCATGAACAGGGTGAACCCCAGCCGGTCGACGCCGTCGCCGAGCCGCGGGTAGAGCCACACGGCGAGGACGGCCCCGAGCAGGATCGGGGTGATGATCGACGCGTGGCTGATGACCACCGCCCGGTGGCCGTGGCCCCGCAGCTTCTGGAGGTCGAGCTCCAGGCCGATCAGGAACATGAACAGGACCAGGCCGATCTGGGCCAGCACCTTCAGGGCCCCGACGACCTCGGTGGGGAACAGCTCGTCGACGGCGGAGGGGGCGACCACGCCGAGCAGGCTCGGGCCGAGCAGGATGCCGGCGAGGATCTCGCCGTGCACCCGGGGCTGACCGATCTTCGAGATGGCCCAGCCGGCGGCCCGTGAGGCGACGATGACGACGCCGAGCGCCAGCAGCACGTGGACGTTGACCTCCGCGGAGGTCATGGCAGCGAACATGCGGGGAAGGTAACCCGAGCCGGGCCGACATGTGAAGAGTATTTCGGGAGAAAGATTTCGTGTCACGGTGTGAAGCCACCCGCCCGGGCCGTGGCTAGCGTCGCGGCGATGCGAGCCCTGCGGAGCTTCACCGTCCGCCCGCGCCTGCCCGAGCGGATGGCGGCGCTCCAGGAGCTGGCCATGAACCTGCGGTGGTCGTGGGACGAGCAGACGAGGGACCTGTTCCGCTGGGTCGACCCGCTCGGCTGGGACGCCTCCCGCCACGACCCCGTCCGCCTGCTCGGCATGGTCAGCCGCGAGCGGCTCATGGCCCTCGAGGGCGACGCCGGGTTCCTGCGCTTCCTCGCCGACGTCCACGAGGAGCTCCGGCGCTACCTCGACCAGCCCCGCTGGTTCCAGACGAGGGAGGGCACGCCCCTCCGCTCGGTCGCCTACTTCTCGCCCGAGTTCGGCATCGCCGAGGCGCTGCCCCAGTACTCGGGCGGCCTCGGCGTGCTGGCGGGCGACCACCTGAAGACGGCGAGCGACCTCGGCGTGCCCGTGGTCGGCGTCGGCCTGTTCTACCGGCACGGCTACTTCCGCCAGGCGCTCAGCACGGACGGGTGGCAGCAGGAGCGCTACCCGGACCTCGACCCCTACGGCCTCGCCCTCTCGCTCTGCGACGGGGTGCGGGTGGAGGTGGCCCTGGCCGGCACGACCCTCGGCGCCCAGGTGTGGCGGGCCGAGGTCGGCCGGGTGCGGCTGTACCTGCTCGACGCCGACATCGACGAGAACGACCGCGACGGGCGGCGGGTCACCGACCGGCTCTACGGCGGCGACACCGAGCACCGCCTGCGCCAGGAGATCCTGCTCGGCATCGGCGGCGTGCGGGCCGTCGAGGCCGTCGGCGAGTCGCCCCAGGTGTTCCACACCAACGAGGGCCACGCCGGGTTCCTCGGGCTCGAGCGCATCCGCCGCTGCATCGTCGACGACGGGCTGACCTACGAGGAGGCCCTCGAGGCGGTCAGGGCCGGCAACATCTTCACGACCCACACGCCCGTCCCCGCCGGGATCGACCGCTTCCCGCTCGAGATGATGGCCCGCTACTTCGGCGGCTGGGCCGAGGAGTGCGGCATCCCGCTCGAGAAGCTGTTCGCGCTGGGCCACCGGCCGACCGACCGGGCCGACGAGCCGTTCAACATGGCGGTGATGGGGCTGCGGCTGGCCGCCCGCTCCAACGCCGTGTCGGCCCTGCACGGCGAGGTCAGCCGGGCCATGTTCGCCGACCTGTGGCCCGACGTCCCCGAGGACGAGGTGCCGATCACCCACGTCACCAACGGCGTGCACCCGAGCACCTGGGTCTCCCAGGAGGTCGACGACCTCCTCGTGCGCCACGTGCTGCCCGAGTGGCAGGAGGCCGGTCCGGAGCGGTGGTCGCTGATCGACGGCGCGGCCGACGACGAGCTGTGGCGGGCGCGCGAGGTGGGCCGGGAGCGGCTGGTCGCCTTCGTCCGCCGCCGCCTCCGCCTCGACGGCGAGGCCAGGGGCCTGTCCCCCGACGAGCTGGCCTGGACCGACGAGGTGCTCGACCCGCGCGCGCTGACGATCTGCTTCGCCCGCCGCTTCGCCACCTACAAGCGGGCCACCCTGCTGCTGGCCCAGCGGGAGCGGCTGGTGCAGCTGCTGCTGGCCGCCGACCGGCCCGTGCAGTTCGTGTTCGCCGGCAAGGCCCACCCGGCCGACGACCACGGCAAGGAGATGATCCGCAGCATCGTCCAGTTCTCACGGGACCCGGCGGTCCGCCACCGGTTCGTGTTCCTCGAGGACTACGACATCGCCCTCGCCAGGGCGCTCGTGACCGGGGCCGACGTGTGGCTGAACAACCCCCGCCGCCCCCAGGAGGCGTCGGGCACGAGCGGGATGAAGGCGGCGCTGAACGGCGCCCTCCACTGCTCGATCCTCGACGGCTGGTGGGACGAGCTCTACGACGGCACCAACGGCTGGGCCATCAGCACGGCCGACGTGAACGAGGACGTCGGCCGGAGGGACGAGGCCGAGTCGAGGAGCCTGTTCGAGCTGCTCGAGCGCCAGATCGTGCCGCTGTTCTACGAGCGCTACGGCGGCGGCGTGCCCCGGGGCTGGGTGCGGCGCATGAAGTCGTCGCTGCGCACGCTCGGCCCGCAGGTGAGCGCGGCCCGCATGGTGCGCGACTACGTCGAGCGGCTGTACGAGGAGGCGGCCCGCCACACCGACGACCTGGCCGCCGACGGGTTCGCCAGGGCCAGGTCGCTCGCCGCCTGGAAGGCGCGGGTGAAGGCCGAGTGGACGGGCGTGCGGGTCGTGTCGGTCGACGCGCCGGGCGCCGTGCCCGAGCTCGGGGCCAAGGGCGAGGTCGGCGCCACCGTGGCGCTCGGCCGCCTCGGCCCCGAGGACGTCCAGGTGCAGCTGCTGCACGGGCCGGTGGGCGAGAGCAACGAGCTCGACCACCCGGAGACGACCCTCATGACCCTGGCCGGCCCGGCCGGCGACGGCACGCTGTCCTACTCGGGCTCGTTCACCTGCGAGCACCCCGGCCGCTACGGCTACACCGTGCGGGTCCTGCCCGCGCACGGCGACCTCGTCACCCCCGTCGAGCTCGGCCGGGTGGCGACCGCCGCCACCTGACCGCGCCGGCCGGCGCCCCCGCCGGTCAGCGGCCGGTGAAGGTCGCCTTGCCCGGCCCCTGGTCGAGGAACGAGCGCACGCCGGTCGCCGCGTCCTCGGTCGCGAAGACCTGGGCGAACAGCTGCTGCTCGAGGTCGAGGCCCTTGCCGAGGGGCAGGTCCAGCCCGCCGTCGACCGCCTGCTTGGCCAGGCCCTGGGCCACCACCGCGCCCCTCGCGTACTCGGCCGCCCGCTCGACGGCCCGGTCCATGAGCGACTCGGCCGGCACCACCTCGTCGACGAGGCCGATGGCGAGCGCCTCGTCGGCGGCCACCTGCCGGCCGCTCATGACGAGGTCCTTGGCCCTCGCCGGCCCGACCAGCCGGCCGAGGCGCTGGGTGCCGCCGCCGCCCGGGATGATGCCGAGCAGCACCTCGGGCTGGCCGAACCTGGCCCGGTCGGTGGCGATGCGGAAGTCGCAGGCGAGGGCCAGCTCGCAGCCGCCGCCCAGGGCGTAGCCGTCGACGGCGGCGATCGTCGCCCTGGGCACGGCGGCCAGCGCGTTCAGCGCGGTGAGGAAGCGGTTGCCGAGCAGCTCGGCCTCCTCGGGGCTGATGAGCCCGCCGTCCCTCGTGAACTCGTTGATGTCGGCGCCGGCGGCGAAGCTGCGGCCCACCCCGGTGACGACGACCGCGCCGGGCGGGTCGTCGGTCAGCGCCTCGGCGGCCGCCTGGAGCTGCCCGAGGACGGCCGTCGACAGGGCGTTGACCTTGCCGTTCTGCACCCGCACGATGGCCACCCCGTCGGGGCGGCGCTCGACGCCGACCAGCTCGCCATCCGACATGGCCGGTGACCTTAGACGGGGACGGTGACGTCCCCGACGAGCTCGTCGGCCGCCGTGTACGGGTCGGTGGCCCTGGCCGCGACGGCGGCCAGGAGGCGGTCGAACACCGGCCCCTGGCAGCGCTGCCGAACCTGCTCCTCGATGCGCCGGCTGACGATCTCGACGAGCTCGGTGCGCAGCCGCCGTGACCGGCGCTCGGCCAACGCCCCGGTCGCCTCCTGGTGGTCGCGGTGCCGGCCGAGGGTGGCCCACAGCTCGTCGACCCCCTCGCCGGTGGTGGCGACCGTGCAGACGATCGGCGGCTCCCAGTCCCGGGCGGCCGACAGCTCCAGCATCTGGAGGAGGTCGCGCCGGGTCTCGGTGACGGCGGCCCGGTCCGCCTTGTTGATCACGAACACGTCGGCCACCTCGAGCAGGCCGGCCTTGTTGGCCTGCACCGAGTCGCCCCAGCCCGGGTTGACGACGACCACCGTCGTGTCGGCCGCCCCGGCCACCTCGATCTCGACCTGGCCGACGCCGACGGTCTCGACCAGCACCCAGTCCTGGCCGACGGCGTCGAGCACCCGGATGGCCTCGGGGGTGGCGAGGGAGAGGCCGCCGAGGTGGCCCCGGCTGGCCATCGAGCGGATGAACACGCCGTCGTCGAGGACGTGGTCGCCCATGCGGACCCGGTCGCCGAGGATGGCGCCGCCCGAGAACGGCGACGAGGGGTCGATGGCGAGGACGGCGACCCGGTGGCCGGCCGCCCTGGCCCTCGCGATCAGGGCGCTGGTCAGGGTGGACTTGCCCGCCCCAGGGGCGCCGGTGATGCCGACCGTGTAGGAGCGGCCGCCGCGGGGGAAGGCCAGCCGGCCGACCGCCCTCGCCGCCTCGCCACCCCGCTCCACGAGGGAGAGCAGCCGGGCGAGGGCCACGCGGTCGCCGCCGGCGGCGGCGTCGAGCAGGGCGGCGGGGTCGGCGGTGCGGGCCAGGGTCAGAGGGTGACGGCGCTGCCGTCCAGCTCGTCGGCCGACACGACCCGGGTCACGCCCGGCACCCGGTCCTTCAGGATGCGCTCGATGCCGGCCTTCAGGGTGAGCGTGGACGCCGGGCAGCTCACGCAGGCGCCGACCAGCTCGACGGTCACCACGCCGGTCGACTCCTCGACGTCGCGCAGGAAGAGGTCGCCGCCGTCGGCCTGGACGGCGGGGCGGATGGCCTCGATGGTCTTCTGGACGTCGACGAGCACGGTCCTTCCAACGTACCGGACCCCGCGCCCCTTCCCGGCGGGGCGCCGGCCGTACGATGGCCGGCGATGGGGCGCCGCCTCCTGCCGGCCCTGGCCCTCGCCCCGTTCGGGGCGCTCGTGGCCCACGCCGCCGGGTACGGCATCGCCCCCGGCAGCCATGGCCCGGCCGCCCACGGCTACCTCGGGACCGTCGCCTCCGCCGCCGTGCCGGCCGCCGCCGCCGTCGCCCTCTGGCTGGGGTGCGGGCGGGCCGGCTCCCGGCGCCCGCTGCCGCCCGTGCCCGTGCTGGCCGCCCTGCAGGTCGCCGTCTTCGCCGTGCAGGAGGTGGCCGAGCGCCTCGTCGCCCGGGTGCCGCTCGCCGACCTCGCCGCCGCGCCGGCCGTCCGCTGGGCCCTGGCCGCCCAGGTCGTCGCCGCGGCGGCCGTGCTGCTGGCCGTGCGCCTGGCCAGGGCGGCCTGGTCGACGGCGGCCGCCGCCGTCGCCCGCCGTCGGCCCGCGCCGGCGTCCGCCGCCACCCCGCCCGCGCCCCGGCCCCCGGTCGCCGCCCTCCCCCGCCGCCGGCCGCCGTCGCCGGCCACCCGCCGGGGCCCGCCCGGCCGCCTCGCCCCCGCCTGACCCCGTCGAGCGAACGCGAGGACATCATGCCCACCCGCCCCCTGCCGGCCCGCGCCCTGGCGCTCGGGCTCGCCCTCACCCTCCCCCTGGCCGCCGCCTGCGGCGGGGACGACGACGGCGGGACCGCCGCCACGTCGACCACGGCGACGACGGCCGCCGTCACCTCGGCCTCCACCGGCGCGCCGGCCGGGAGCGTCGTCCAGATCACGGTGGCCGGCGGCCAGGCCCACGGCCCCACCGAGGTCGAGGTGGCGGCCGGCGACCAGGTCACCGTCCAGATCACGAGCGACGTGGCCGACGAGGTCCACGTCCACGGCTACGACCTCACCGCCGAGGTGGCGGCGGGCGGCACCGCCGAGCTCACCTTCACCGCCGACCTGCCCGGGGTGTACGAGGTCGAGCTCGAGGGCGCCCACCTGCCCCTGTTCGAGCTGACCGTCACCTGATGGTCCTCGCCCACGGGATCGGCGGGCGCAGCGACCTGCCCGTCCCGACGTGGCTGGCCGCCTACGGGGCCGGGGCCGTGGTGGCCGTGTCCTTCGCCGCCCTGCTGGTGCTGTGGCCCCGGCCCCGGCTGGCCGCGGTCGCGGCAGGGTCGGCGCTGCCCGGCG
>DASWMK010000064.1 GCA_036399815.1 Acidimicrobiales bacterium | reverse complement strand
CGCCGGCGCCGGCGCCGGCGCCGGCCCTCGGGAGCCCGGTCAGCCGGCGACGGCGCGCGAGCTCAGCAGCGCTGGTCTGGGAGGCGAGGCACGGTCAGCGGGGCCGTCGGTCGGCGGCGGCGGCGGTCACCGCTCGGCAGCGCCGCCGGCCGGCCACGGCGTGCGATCTCGGCAGCGCGACCGGGCCGGCCGCACGCCGCCCGGGGCGGCGTCCGGTCAGGACTGGCCGGTGGCGCGGTCGATGCGGGTGACGGGGGCGTTGCGGAGGGCGGCAACCGGGTCGGGCACGGCGCTCAGGGCGCCGGGCACCCGGCCGCCGGTCTGGCTGAGCCACTGGCCGAGGCGGGCGACGGGCTGGGGCCGGCTCAGGTAGTAGCCCTGGGCCCGGTGGCAGCCGAGGCCGGCCAGCTGGTCCCAGGCCTCCCGGTGCTCCACGCCCTCCGCGGTCACCGTCAGGCCCAGGTTGCGGGCCAGGTCGATGATCGAGTGGACGATCACGCTGTCGTTCTCGCTGACCAGCATGTTCGTGACGAACGAGCGGTCGATCTTGATCTCGTCCACGGGCAGGCGCCGCAGGTAGGACAGCGACGAGTAGCCGGTGCCGAAGTCGTCGATGGCCAGCTGGACGCCCATGTCCGACAGGCGGGTGAGCACCCCGTGGGTCCTCGTCGAGTCGGACATGAACGAGCTCTCGGTGATCTCGAGCGTGAGCCGCGACGGCTCCACGCCGGACTCCTCGACCAGGGTGGCGACGTCGTCGGGCAGGTGGCCGTCGAGCAGGCTGCGGGCCGACAGGTTGACCGACAGCGCCAACTTCAGCCCGTCCTCCTCCCACCTCTTGCACTGGGCGAGCGACCGGCGGATCACGAACAGGCTGAGCGAGCGGATCAGGCCGGTGCGCTCGGCCACCATCACGAACTCGTCGGGCGGCAGGAAGCCGTGGCGGGGGTGGTTCCAGCGCACCAGCGCCTCGACGGCGGTGACGACCCCGAGGCGCAGGTCGGCGACGGGCTGGTAGTAGACGTCCAGCTCCTCGTTGTCGACCGCCGACCGCAGCTCGCCGACGAGGGCCAGCCGCCGGGGGCTGTACTGGTCCCGCTCGGGGGCGTAGATGTCGTAGCCGCACTGGGCCTGCTTGGCGGCGTACATGGCCACGTCGGCCCGCTGCAGGAGCAGCTGGGACTCGGCCCCGTGGTCGGGGTAGAGGGCGATGCCGATGCTGACCCCGACCTCGAGGGCCAGCTCCTGGTGGTGGAACGGGGTGGTCAGCGACTCGAGCACCCGCTCGGCCGTCGTCCGCACGCTCGACACGTCGTCGATGGTCGTGAGCAGGATGGCGAACTCGTCGCCGCCCAGCCGGGCGATCGTGTCGGCGGGCGACAGCAGCCCGAGCAGCCGGGTGCTGACCTGCTCGAGCAGGGTGTCGCCGAAGTGGTGGCCGAGCGTGTCGTTGATCTCCTTGAACCGGTCGAGGTCGAGGAGCATCACCGCCACCGACCGGCCGGTGCGGCGGGCTTCGGCGATGGCCTCGCCCGTCCGCACGCCGAACAGCTCCCGGTTGGGCAGCCCGGTCAGGTGGTCGTGCAGGGCCTGGTGCTCGTTCTCGGCCGCCACCCGGCGCAGCCGCTCGACCAGGCGCCCGTTCTCCAGGGAGACGCTGGCGTGGTTGGCGAGGGTCTCGAACAGCTTCAGGTCCTCGGGGTCGAAGACCTCCGGCTGCTCCATCCGGTTGGCCACCATCATCACGCCGGCCAGCCCCTCCTTGCCCCGCAGCGGGGCGAGGAGCGCGTGGCGCACGCCCCGGTCGGCCAGCTGGCGGCGCAGGGTCGGGCTCCCGCCCAACCCCGGGGCCACCCGCAGGGCGGTGTCCACCACCTCGGCCAGCTCGGCCGGGGTGTCGTCCAGGGCGTCGACCTGCACGTCGTCCCGGTCGTCGACGGTCACCCGGGCGACCGTCTGGCCGTCGTCGGTCACGAGCAGCAGCTCGGCCCGCTCGGCCCGCAGCAGCTCCTGGGCCTCGATCAGGATCGTCTGGAGGATCTCGTCGACCTGGAGCGACCGCCCCATGCGGCTCGAGAACGCGTGCAGCGACTCCAAGCTGGCGTAGCGCTGCCCGAGCGCGGCGTAGGCCCGGTAGACGACGTAGAAGATCCCGCCGAGGGTGGCGAGCAGCACGCCCGAGGCCGGCGACACGTCGAGGGTCGTGACGGCGATGAGCGCCATGCAGGTGTTGGTGACGACGCCGGCGCCGAGGGCGAGGAACCCGTGCCAGAGCACCGTGCGGCCCGGCCGGCCGCCGTTCAGGCGGATGACGACGCTCACCAGGCCGGCGGTGACGGCGTTGGTGAGCACGGCGACGGCGAACGCGCCGACCCAGCTCCTGAAGCTGACGATCTCGCTGCCGCTCAGGATGGCCCGGTAGACGACCACGGCCAGTGACGTCTCGACGTAGAACATCGAGAGGTTGAAGGCCAGCTTGATCGGCGACTGGCGCCGGACGAGCAGCAGGGTGCCGGCCCCGCCGACCAGCCGGGCGGCGATCAGCACGGCCGGGCTGAAGAAGGCCAGGCCGAGGATCAGGGGGATCTCGCTCAGCGTGAACGCGTGGCTGTCCCGGCGGAGCTGGACCCGGACGACGAAGGCCTCGGTGACCGCGAACAGCACGGCCAGGGCGGCGGCGAGGACGCCGATGACGGCCCGGTCCATCGGGTGCTCGCGGGTCGGCGCGTCGAGCGACAGGCCGGCGACCTGGAGCGCGGCGCCCGCGGCCAGCAGCAGGCTGCTCAGGGTCCAGACGCGCAGGTTCACCAGACGTTGGGACAGGGCCACCCGCCCTGCGCCGGCATCGGCGTCGTGCGTCATCGACTCCCTCGCGCGCCCGGATCCCCCCAGGGCCGTCCGGTCAGGGTACCAGGGACGTTCCTCACCTTCCCCAGATCGGCCGAAGTTGTTCACAGGTGATCCACCATCCACGCGAGCCCCTGGACGAGGCGCCATCCGAGGTACACGGCGACCGCCGCGACCATCAGCCAGAAGTGCCACGGGGCCCGGGTGGCGACGGGGGGCCGGTCGGCACCACCGCCGCCGGGACGGGCGAGGGCGCGCCCGCAGTGCGGGCAGGTGCCGTCGGGACGGACGGAGGGCGGCGTGTAGTAGCGGTCACACCCGTCGCACCACGGCATCGCCTAGGCGGTCGCCTCGGCGGCCAGCCACGAGCGGGGGCCGGCGGCCGCCACCCGGCTCGGGACGGGGTGGCCGACCAGGTCGGCGACCGAGCGGGCCACCTCCACCAGCGCCTCGACGTCGATGCCGGTGCGCACGCCGAGGTCGTCGAGCACGGCGACCAGCTCCTCGGTGGCGAGGTTGCCGGTGGCCCCGGCGGCGAACGGCGACCCGCCCAGGCCGGCCACCGAGGTGTCGAAGCGCCGCACCCCCCTCGCCATCGCCTCGTACGCGTTCACGAGGGCCGTCCCCCTCGTGTCGTGCAGGTGCAGGCCGACGTCCGGGCCGGTGCGGTCGAGCAGGTCGGCGACCCGCCGGGGGGTGGCCATGCCGGTGGTGTCGGCGTAGGTGAGCGTGGTCGCCCCGCCGGCGAGGAGCCGCTCCCCCAGCCCGGCGACGGCGGCGGGGTCGAGGTCGCCCTCGTAGGGCGAGCCGAACCCGCACGACACGACGGCGTCGACCGGCACGCCGCCGGCCAGCTCGCCGATGGCGGCGACGACGGCCACCGACTCCTCGACCGACATGCGGACGTTGCGGCGGTTGTAGGCCTCGGACGCGGAGATCGTGACCGTCAGCTCGTCGGCCCCCGCGGCGAGCGCCATCTCCGCGCCCCGCACGTTCGGCACGAGCGCGGCGTACACGACGCCGGGCCGGCGCTCGACCATGGCGAACACCTCGGCGCCGCCGGCCATCGCCGGCACCGCCTTGGGCGACACGAAGGCGGCGGCCTCCAGGTGGCGGACGCCCGCGTCCACCAGGGCCTCGACCAGGCGGGCCCTCGCCTCGGGCGGCACGGGCCGCTCGGGCTGGAGGCCGTCGCGGGGCCCGACCTCGCGGACGTCGACCGACTCGGGGAGCGGGCTCACACCGGCGGCACCCCGTGCCGGCGGTCCGAGAAGTGGCGGTCCTTGCCCTCGGCCAGCTCCAGGCGGCGGACGACCTCGGCGCGCAGGTCCTCGAACCCGACCACGGCGTCGACCACGAGCTCGGAGGCGAGGCGGAGCAGGTCGACGTCCTCCTCGTACTCCTTGCGCCGGGCCTCCACGAACTCGGCCCGCTCGTCGGGGTCCTCGATCGCCGCGATCTTGTTGGCGTAGACGGCGTTGACGGCGGCCTCGGGCCCCATCACCGCGATGCGGGCCGTCGGCAGGGCGATCGTCGCCTCGGGCTCGAAGGCCGGCCCGCTCATGGCGTAGAGGCCGGCGCCGTAGGCCTTGCGGACGATCACCGACACCTTCGGCACGGTCGCCTCGCTGACCGCGGTCACCATCTTCGCCCCGTGGCGGATGATCCCCTGGCGCTCCACCTGGGTGCCGACCATGAACCCGGGCACGTCGGCGAGGAACAGCAGCGGGATGTTGAACGCGTCGCAGCACCAGATGAACCGGGCCGCCTTGTCGGCCGAGTCGACGAACAGCACGCCGCCCTTGTGGACCGGGTTGTTGGCGACGACCCCGACGGGTCGCCCGTCGAGGCGGCCCAGCCCGACGATCAGCTCCGGCGCGTAGAGGGGCTTGACCTCGAAGAAGCTGTCGGCGTCGACCAGGGCGTCGATCAGGTCGTGCATGTCGTAGGCGAAGCGCTCCTCGGCCGGCACGAGGTCGGCCGTGAGCTCCCGGGCGGGGGGCTCGGGCAGGTAGCGGGGCGGCTGCTCCCTCCAGGTCTGCGGGAAGTAGGTGAGCCAGGCCCTGGCCTGGGCGAGGGCGTCGGCGTCGTCGGTGGCCAGGTTGTCCCCGCAGCCGGAGACGGTGGCGTGCATGCGGGCGCCGCCCATCTCCTCGAGGGTGGTGCGCTCGCCGATCACCATCTCGGCCATGCGGGGTGAGCCCAGGTACATCGAGGCGTTGCCCTCGACCATGATCACCACGTCGCAGAACGACGGGATGTAGGCGCCGCCGGCCGCCGACGGGCCGAACAGGCAGCAGATCTGGGGCACCCGCCCGGACAGGCGCACCTGGTTGTAGAAGATGCGGCCCGCCCCCCGCCGGCCCGGGAAGAGGTCGACCTGGTCGGTGATGCGGGCGCCGGCCGAGTCGACCAGCCAGAACACCGGCACCTCGTGGCGGAGCGCGTACTCGGTGAGGCGGACGATCTTCTCGACCGTCCTCGCCCCCCACGACCCGGCCTTCACGGTCGGGTCGTTGGCCATCACGCACACCGGCCGCCCGTCGACCCGCCCGACCCCGGTGACCACGCCGTCGGCCGGCAGGTCCCCGGCCATGGCGTTGGCCAGCAGGGCGTCCTCCACGAAGCTGCCCTCGTCGAGGAGCAGGGCCAGCCGGTCGCGCACGAACAGCTTCCCCTGGGCCGCCAGCTTGTCGCCGGCCCTGGCCAGGTTCCCGGCCATGGCCCTCGCCGACGCCGCCGCGAGGTCGTTCCCGTCCGCCACCGTCACCGCCTCAGGTCCTCCGCACGGCGAGGATCGCCACGTCGTCGGTCATCGGCTCGGACGCGAAGTCCCTGGCCGCCTCGAGGAGCGACTTGCAGAGCACGTCGGGGTCGACGCCGGGGTCGCGCCGCAGGGTGTTGGCGATGCGCTCCTCGCCGAACAGGTGCTCGCCGTCCCTCGCCTCGGCCAGGCCGTCGGTGTAGAGGAGGAGCACGTCGCCGGGGTCGAGGGGGATCTCCCGGCTGACGTAGGTGCCCCTCGGGTCGAGCATCAGAAGCGGCCCGGTGGCCCGCAGCGGCTGCACCTCGCGGTCGTGCCACAGCCAGGCCGCCGGGTGGCCGGCCGACGCCACGCGGAGGGTGCCGGCCTGGGTGTCGAAGACGACGACGCAGATCGAGATGAACTCCTCGCCGTCCTTCGACGTGGCCGACATCTGGGCGTTGAGCTCCTCCAGCGCCTGGGCCGGGTCCCGGAACTGGCGGAGGAAAACCCGCAGCAGGTACTTGGCCTGGAAGGCGGTGATCGAGGCCTCGATGCCGTGCCCGGTCACGTCGCCGATCACGGCGGCCACCCTGGTGGGCGCCACCCGGAACACGTCGTAGAAGTCGCCGGCCATCAGCCCGGCGCCGGCCTGGTACACCCGGCCGAGCTCGAAGCCGGGGAAGTCGCCGAGGTCCTCGGGGGCGAGGCGGTCGGCCCAGCGCCGGGGCGCCGAGTCGCTCTGCTCCAGCACCTCCTCGGCCCGCCGCTCGAGCTGGGCCCGCTCCTCCACCAGCCGGGCCTCCCGGAGGAACGCCCGGCCCGACAGCACGGACGCGGCCACCGGGACGAGCACGAACGCGAACAGCCAGTCCGACTCGGCGGCCGGGGACAGCGCGGCGCCGAGGCTGGCGAAGGCGAGCACGGCGTAGAGGGTGGCGGCGTGGACGTCCTTGCGGAAGGCCCCCCTGGCGACGACGGTGGCGTCCGCGTCGCTGCCGAACTCGGACTCGACCCGCTGCCAGACGCGCTGGAGGTTGCGCGCCGAGCGCCCCCACACGATGGCGGCGGCGGCGCAGGCCAGGGCCACGACGGCCAGGATCGGCTTGTCCATGGGGGACCGCATCGTACCGCCGGGGCCGGGTTCCGGCGCGAGGCGCTGCAACGCGATCGCAATCCACGTCAAGGGCCGGGGGTGGTAGCACCTCATCCGTCCAGAACCGATGATGACGGTGCTCCGGGCCGGGGGTGCGGAAGGAGGGCCCGTGAGGGCACGAAGTGGACGGGCGCGCCGCTGGCGCGCCGGGACCGTCGCGGTCGCCGCGCTGCTGGTCGCCGGCACGGCCGTGACCGCCGGCCCGGTCGCCGGCGCCGCCACCGGGGCACCCCGGCTGGCCACGGCCAAGCCCGGCGGGGCGCTGTCGCCCCGCCTCGACGCGCTCGCCGGGGCCGGCGCCCGCGCCGCCGATGCGGCCACCGCGGCCGCCACGCTCGGCCTCCCCGCCTCGGGGACGGGCAGCCTGCTGCGCGACGCCGCCGGCCGGGTGCTCACCGAGGTGCGGGTGGCGTCGCCCGACGCCGCGACCGTCGACGCGCTGGCCGCGGCCGGCGCCCGCGTGGTCCACGTGGCGGCCGGCCACCGGGTGGTGACGGCCTACGTCGCCCCCGCCTCGCTGCGGGCCGTCGGCGCGGTCGCCGGCGTCGAGTACGCCGAGGAGGTGCTCACCCCGGCGCGGGCGCCGCTCGGCGCGCCCGAGACGAGGGGCGACGGCAACGACTGCCAGTCGGTCGTCTCGGAGGGCGACGAGCAGCTCGACGCCGACCTCGCCCGCGAGCAGTTCCACGTCAACGGCAACGGCGTCGAGGTCGGCGTGCTGTCCGACTCCTACGACGTCGCCACCTTCGACGTCACCGACGAGGAGGACGACGTCCGCAGCGGCGACCTCCCCGGCCCCGAGGACCCGTGCGGGCCGCGCCGGCCGGTCGACGTGATCGACGAGTACGACGGCGAGGGCGGCATCGACGAAGGCAGGGGCATGGCCCAGCTCGTCCACGACCTCGCCCCCGGCGCCGACCTGGCCTTCGCCACCGCCTTCGAGGGCATGTACGACTTCGCCGACAACATCAGGGCCCTCCGGGAGGCGGGCGCCGACGTGATCGTCGACGACGTCACCTACTTCGGCGAGCCCTTCTACCAGGACGGGCCGGTCAGCGTGGCCGTGAACGACGTGGTCGCCGACGGGGCGTCGTACTTCTCGTCGGCCGGCAACTCGACCATCAAGGTGGACGGCCGCAACGTCGCCTCCTACGAGGCCAGGGCCTTCCGGCCGGCGGCCTGCCCGGCCACCCTCCCCGACTTCGCGGGGAGCGACTGCCACGACTTCGACCCGTCGGCCGGGCGCACCGACACCGGCTCGGGCTTCATCATGGCGCCGGGCGGCCAGCTGACCCTGGTGCTCCAGTGGGCCGAGCCGTGGTTCGGGGTCACCACCGACCTCGACCTGTACCTGGTCGACGCCGTCACCGGTGAGCTCCTCCAGGAGGGGATCACCATGCAGGACCGGAGCCGCAAGCCCATCGAGTCGCTGATCTTCACCAACCGGGGCGGGGCCAGCAGGGCCGTCGAGCTGGTCGTCAACCGGTTCTCCGGCGACCGCGACGTCCGGTTCAAGTACCTGCACGTGTTCACGTCCGGCCTGCGCTCGGTCGAGTACGACCGCTCCGTCGGCCCCGACGTCGTCGGCCCTAGCATCTTCGGCCACAACGGCGCCGAGCGGACGATCAGCGTGGGCGCCGTGCCGTTCAACCACGACAACCGGGCCGAGCCGTACACCAGCCAGGGCCCGGTGACGATCCTGTTCGGCCCGGTGACCGACGACAGCACGCCGGCGCCGGCGCTGCCCAGGGTCCAGGTGCTCCAGAAGCCGGACGTGGCCGCCACCGACGGTGGGCAGACGACGTTCTTCTTCGGCTGCGACGAGGGCGAGGTGTGCCGCTTCTACGGCACGTCGGCCTCGGCCCCGCACGCCGCCGCCGTCGCCGCGCTCGCCCTCGACCTGCGGCCGGGGACCACCCCCCAGCAGGTCCGCGAGGGCCTCCAGGCGACGGCCGACCCCGTCGAGCACGCCACGCCGAAGCAGGTCGGGGCCGGGCTGGTCGACGCCGACCAGTTCCTCGCCCTCGTGGCCACGCCCGCCTAGCGGACGCCGGGGGGCCCCCCCGGT
>DASWMK010000063.1 GCA_036399815.1 Acidimicrobiales bacterium | reverse complement strand
GCACCGCCGGCGGCCCCGGCTCGCCCGCCGCCCGCCGGACCGCCCCGTCGGCCGACCCCGGCCGCTCGGCCTGCCCGTCGTCCCCGTTCGGCTGGCCGGGCGACCGCGTCGCCGGCGCCTGACCGAGCCCCGGCCCGCCGCCGACGTGAGCGCACGCCCGCCGGCACCGATGCCGGCGCCGACGTGAGCGCACGGCCGCCGGCACCGACGCCGGCGTCGGCCCGGCGTGGGCGGCGGCCGTGAAGCTGCGGATCCCCTCGGGGACGGTCGAGCTGTCGGCCTACGTGGCCGAGCCGGGCGAAGCGCCCGGCAGCGGCTGGCCCGGCGTGGTGCTGTGCCACGGCTTCCCGGTCGGGGCCGGGCGGGCGGCGACGGCCGGGCAGACGTTCCCCCAGCTGGCCGACCGGATCGCCGCCGACCTCGGCTTCGTGGCGCTCACGTTCAACTTCCGGGGGTGCGGCGCGTCCGAGGGCGACTTCTCGCTGTCCGGCTGGCTCGACGACGTGCGAGCCGCCGTCGCCCACCTCGCCGGGCGGCCCGGCGTGCGGGGCGTGTGGGTGGCCGGGACCGACTGCGGCGGGGCGCTGGCGGTGTGCGCGGCCGCCCGCGACAAGCGGGTGCGGGGCGCCGCCGTGCTCGGCGCGCCCGCCGACTTCGAGGACTGGGCCGGCAACGCCCGCCGCTTCCTCGACCACGCCCGGACGATGGCGACGATCAAGGACCCGCTGTTCCCGCCGTCGGTGGAGGCGTGGACGAAGGAGTTCCGCGAGCTGCGTCCGGTCGACGGCGCCCGGGCCCTCGCCCCCCGCCCGCTCCTCGTCATCCACGGCCGGGAGGACGAGATCGTCCCGACCCTCGACGCCCGCCTCCTCGCCGAGTCCCACGGCGCCGCCGAGCTGCGGTTCCTCTCCGGCGCCGGCCACCGGCTCCGCCACGACCCCAGGGCCGTCGCCATCCTCCTCGGCTGGCTCGACCGCCAGCGCAACCGCGCCGCCCGCCGCCCCAGGACCGCCTAGCTCCGCAGGCCCGAGGCGCCCGTCCCGCGGGTCGCCGGCACCGGGATCGCCGGGCGGCCCGGTCGAGCGGTTGGAGGTCGCCGGGCCGCCCCGTCAGCGGAGGGACCGGCGACGCCGCTCGTTCGCTGGCGGGGGATCGGTCGGCGGCCTGGTCGAGGGCACCGGGATTGCCGGGCGGCCTGGTCGCGAGGCGGCGGATCGACGGGCGGCCTGGTCGAGCGGCCGAGGATCGGCGGCGCGTCCTCGAGCGATGGGCGGCCCGGCCCAGCGCGACGGCCGCTCGTTCGACGTGCGGCGCGCCTTGCCGTCCCGGCCGACGGGGCGGCCCGGGTTGGTCCGGCGCGACTCGCCGGCGGCGTCGGGTGTCGGCGCTACTGGTCGCCGATGGCGTAGAAGAGGCCGGCCCTCGTCCCGACGTAGATGCGGCCCTTCCAGACGGCGGGGGTCGACTCGATGCAGCCGCCGAGCGTGACCGACCACAGCTCGGGCGGCTCGACGGTCGTGTCCGACACGTCGAACCCGTGGAGGGTCCCCTGGCAGTCGCCCTGGATCAGGACGTCGTCGACGACGACCGGCGACTGCCACGTCGGCCCGGGCAGCTGCTTGGTCCAGCGCACCTGGCCGGTCTCGCGGTCGATGCCCATGACCTCGCCGTCGTCGTTGGCGAAGATCACGATGTCCTCGTGGAGCGCGGGCGTGGCCCACACGCCGCCGTCGAGCCGCTCGTGGTCGGGGACCGACCACACCAGCGGGTCGTCCGGCTTCGACGGGTCGAGCTTCATCATCTGCCCGACCTCCTCCGACCGCGCCGTGCCCCGCTCGTACTCCGACCCGACGTAGAGCATCCCCTCCTCGTCGATCACGATCGACGCGTCGGTGTCGTCACCGGTCCAGAACCGGAAGACTCGCGTCGGGTCCTGGCCGTCCTTCAGCCCGCTGATGTCCCACCCCTGGACCAGCCCGCCGGAGTTGGCGAAGTAGACGGTGTTGCCGGAGATGGCGACCGAGTTCTCGATCGACACCTCGTCGTCGCCGATGTCGGCGAACAGCTGGTCGTCGAACCCGGGCGTGAAGAACACGACCTCCGGGTTCACCGTCACCTTGCCCTCGGCGTCGTAGCCCCGGTTGAGCTTGACGATGTGGAAGTAGCTGTTCTCGCCGCCCTCGAACAGGTAGTCGTCGATCACCATCGCGGAGCCGTCCCAGTCGTTGTTCCACACGTGGCCGGCGAGGGCGTCGGCGTGCAGGCTCCACAGCTCGGTCGGCTCCTCCCGGTCGAGGGCGACGATGTGGAACTCGTCGTCGCGCGAGCCGGTGTAGAGGAGCGGGAAGCCGTCCGGGTCGATCGTGACCGACCCCTTGATGATGTCGCCGGTCGGGAAGTCCGGCAGGATGCGCTCGCCGCTCACGCCGTCGACCAGGTGGACGTTGCGGTCGTAGGCGCCGAACGCCACCCAGGTGCGCCCGTCCCGCTCGAACACCGACGGCTGGCCCGTCCACCCGCTGCCGCACCAGACCTTCGCCTCTCCGCCGACCGACGACTCGGCGCACATCGCCGCCTCCGGGAACTGCCACAGCACCTGCGGGCTCTCGGGCACGGGGCCCTCGCCGTAGTACGTCCTGGTGGGGCTGCCCCGGAACGTCAGGAGCCCCTCGACCTCGTCGCTCCACGGCCGGCCGACCAGCGCCGGGTTGACCCAGCCGTCGAACGGGGGCAGCTCGGCTTCGGTCGTGGTGGTCGACTCTTCGCCGTCCTCGCCCGACCCGTCGCCCTCGTCGCCGTCGTCGCCCGAGGTGGACGACGACCCGTCGGCGTCGTCGCCGGCCTCCCGGCTGGCCGAGGCCGACTGGGCGCCGTCGGTGTCGCCGTCGTCGCCCGTCACCCAGTTGACGGCCAGCCCGGCGACGAGGACGAGCACGAGGAAGATCGAGAAGACGACGAGCCGGCGGCGCTCGTAGACGGTCACGGGGGACACGATGGCACAGGGGTGTGACAGCAACGGGTCACCGGGCGGGGGCCTGGTCGCCTCGGTCCGGCCGTCGTCGCCCGCGTGCGGGGACGGTGGCGAGCGGACCACGGGGCGCGCCGACCGGGGGCCGGCGACCAGGACGACCTGACGGATCGGCGCCGGCGCCGCCGGCCCGGACGACCGTAGCGAGAGGCCGGTTCCGCTCGCGCCGCCGGCCCGGACGACCGCAGCGAGACGCCGGTACCGCTCGCGCCGCCGGCCCGGACGACCTCAGCCAGCCAGGCCCGTGCGGCCCCTCGACGCGGCCGGCTCAGCCGGCGGGGCGGCCCTGCTTGTCGCGCTTCTGGGCCTTCATCGCCTGCTTGAACTCCCGGACGCGGGCGAGCGACTCGGCCGAGTCCACGTCGGCGACGGAGCGGGGGGTCGAGTCGGCGAACACGCCGGCGCACTCCTCCCAGCCGGGCGGGGCGATCCCGAGCCGCTTGGCCAGCACGGCGGTGAAGATCTTCGACTTCTCCTCGCCGAACCCCGGCAGCATGCGCAGCCGGTCGTAGAGCTCGGCGCCGGTCGCCGCCGTCGTCCAGATCGACGTCGGGTCGCCGAGGTAGCGCTCTACGACGTGCCGGCACAGCTCGTGGACCCGCTTGGCCATCGAGCCGGGGTAGCGGTGCAGGGACGGCTTCTCCCGGAAGATCCGGTCGAGGTCGTCGGGGTCCATCGCCGCGATCTCGACGGCGTTCAGCTCGCCGCCGAGCCGCTCCCGCAGCACGGCGGGCGACTTGAACGCCCACTCCATCGGGACCTGCTGGTCGAGCAGCATCCCGATCAGAAGGGCGAGGGGGTCCTCGACGAGGAGGCGGTCGGCCTCGGGGTCGCCGGTGACGGGGAACGTCCTGGTCGTGCCAGCCACGGCGGCAGCGTACGCGGTGCGGGTGGGGACGGCACCGGCCCGGCGGTGCCGCGCCGGCCGGCGCGGCGGGGCCACACTGGCGCCATGGACAAGCTGCGAGCGGTGCTCGCGTTCGTGGCCAAGAGCGCCTGGCGGATCGGCGTCGTCGTCGTCGGCTTCGCCCTGCTCGTCGTCGGCCTCGTGATGATGGTGACGCCGGGGCCCGGCATCCTGCTGATCATCGCCGGCCTGGCCGTGCTCGCCACCGAGTTCACCTGGGCCCAGGCCATGCTCGACCGGGCCAAGGGCGCGGCCGGCAAGGCCACCGGCGTGTTCCGCCGGAAGCGGACGACCTAGCGCCAGTCGCCAGCGAGCCCGCCCGCCGCCCGGCCCGCTACCGGCGCAGCGGGTCGGGGGCGTCGGCGTCGATGCCGTAGCGGGCGATGGCGTCGGCCACGACCTCGGGCTTCACCTCGCCGGACGCGGCCAGGGCCGACAGCACGGCGACGACCACGTTCGGGGCGTCGGTCTCGAAGAACCGGCGCAGCGCCTCACGGGTGTCGCTGCGGCCGAAGCCGTCGGTGCCGAGCGGCACGAACGGCCCCGGCACCCACCGGGCGACCTGGTCCGGCACGGCCTTCACGTAGTCGGTGACGGCCACGACCGGCCCCTCGCTGCCCGACAGCGCCTCGGTGACGTACGGCGTGCGCGGCGTCTCGCCCGGGTGCAGCCGGTTCCACCGCTCGGCGGAGAGGGCGTCCTCCCGCAGCTTCTTCCACGAGGTGGCGCTCCACAGCTCGGCGGCCACGTCGTAGTGCTCGGCCAGCTCGTCGCGGGCCTCGCGCGCCGCCTTGTGGGCGGTGCCCGAGAACAGGATCGTCGCCCGGTGCCCCGGCCCCTCGGGCGCCGCCTCCCAGCGGTAGAGGCCCGCGAGCAGGCCGTCCTCCACGCCCTCGGGCATGGGCGGCATGGCGTAGTTCTCGTTGTAGAGCGTCAGGTAGTACATGACGTCCTCGCCGTCGACGTACATGCGGCGGAGGCCGTGGCGGATGATCGTCGCCATCTCGTAGGCGAACGCGGGGTCGTAGGCCTCGACGGTCGGGAAGGCGGACGCCAGCAGGTGGCTGTGCCCGTCCTGGTGCTGGAGGCCCTCGCCGAGCAGGGTCGTGCGGCCGGCGGTGGCGCCGAGCAGGAAGCCCCTGGCCCGCTGGTCGGCGGCCGCCCAGATCAGGTCGCCCACCCGCTGGAAGCCGAACATGGAGTAGAAGGTGAAGAACGGCACCATCGGCACGCCCCTGCTGGCGTACGAGGTCGCCGCCGAGGTGAAGCTCGCCATGGCGCCGGCCTCGGTGATGCCCTCCTCGAGGAGCTGCCCGTCCTGGCTCTCCGTGTACGACAGCAGCAGCTGGGCGTCGACCGGCTCGTAGCGCTGGCCGTGGGCGGCGTAGATCTTGAACTCCCGGAACAGGGCGTCCATGCCGAACGTGCGGGCCTCGTCGGGGATGATCGGCACCACGCGGGGCCCGAAGTTCGGGTCGCGGGCGAGGTCGCGCAGCAGGCGGGTGAACGCCATCGTCGTCGACACCTCCTGCTTCCCCGAGCCCTTCTGGAGCTCCTGGAAGGGGGTGTCGGCCGGCAGGGTGAGCTTGCGCTTGGTGCGGACCACCCGGGAGGGGAGGGGCCCGTCGAGGGCCGCCCGCCGCTCCATCATGTACTGGTACTCCGGCGAGTCGGCCGGCGGGCGGTAGTACGGCGGGTTGTCGCTGTCGAGGGCCTCGGCCGGGATCTCGTCGTGCAGGTAGAGGCGGTCGCGCAGCACCCGCAGCTGCTGGTTGGTCATCTTCTTGATCTGGTGGGTGGCGTTGCGGCCCTCGACGTCGGGCCCGAGCGTCCAGCCCTTGATCGTCTTGGCGAGGATGACCGTCGGCGCGCCCTCCTGCTCGGTGGCGGCCCGGTAGGCGGCGTACAGCTTGCGGTAGTCGTGGCCGCCGCGGGGGAGCCAGCGGAGGTCCTCGTCGGAGAGGTGCTCGACGAGCTTGCGGAGGCGGGGGTCGGGGCCGAAGAAGTGCTCCCGGATGTAGGCCCCCGACTCGACGGCGTACCGCTGGAACTCGCCGTCGACGGTGGTGTTCATCTTGTTGAGCAGGACGCCGTCGCGGTCCCTGGCCAGCAGCTCGTCCCACTTCGAGCCCCAGATCACCTTGATGACGTTCCAGCCGGCGCCCCGGAAGATGGCCTCCAGCTCCTGGATGACCTTGCCGTTGCCCCGCACCGGCCCGTCGAGGCGCTGCAGGTTGCAGTTGACGACCCAGATCAGGTTGTCGAGGCCCTCCCTGGCGGCGAGGGAGATCGACCCGAGCGTCTCGGGCTCGTCGGTCTCGCCGTCGCCGACGAAGCACCACACCCGGCTGCCGCTCGTGTCGTCGATGCGGCGGTTGTGGAGGTACTTGTTGAACCGGGCGTGATAGATCGAGTTGATGGGCGACAGCCCCATCGACACGGTCGGGAACTCCCAGAAGTCGGGCATGAGGCGCGGGTGGGGGTAGCTGGAGAGCCCGCGCCCGCCGATCTCCTGGCGGAAGTTGTCGAGCTGCTCCTCGTCCAGCCGGCCCTCGAGGTAGGCCCGGGCGTAGATGCCGGGCGCGGCGTGGCCCTGGAAGTAGACGTGGTCGCCGGGGAGCCCGTCGTCCTTGCCCCGGAAGAACCAGTTGAAGCCGACCTCGTAGAGCGAGGCCGACGAGGCGAACGTCGACAGGTGCCCGCCGATGCCCTCCGCGTGCTTGTTGGCCTTGATGACCATGACCGCCGCGTTCCAGCGGATGTAGGCCCGGATGCGGCGCTCGATGTACTCGTCGCCCGGGAACCACGGCTCCTGCTCGGGCGGGACGGTGTTGACGTAGGGGGTGCTCACCGACGCCGGGAAGCCGACCTGGAGCTCCCTCGCCCGCTCCAGGAGCCTGGCGATGAGGAACCGGCCACGCGTCCGCCCGTGCGTGTCGACCACGGCATCGAAGGAGTCCATCCACTCGCCGGTCTCCTCGGGATCGATGTCCGGCAGCTGGTGGACGAAGCCGTCGATGATCATGACCCCATGCTCGCAGGAGAATGAGCCGGTGACGACCCTCGTCTACACGGATGGTGCGTGTCTGGGGAACCCGGGGCCGGGCGGGTGGGCGTGGGCGGTGCCCGACGGGCCCTTCGCCAGCGGCGCCGAGGCCAGGACGACGAACCAGCGCATGGAGATCACCGCCGCCCTCGAGGCGCTGAGGGCGCTCGAAGGGCCGGTCACGGTGGTCAGCGACTCGACCTACGTCGTCAACTGCTGGCGGGACCGGTGGTGGGAGGGCTGGCTGGCCAAGGGCTGGGTGAACTCGGCGAAGAAGCCGGTCGCCAACCGGGACCTGTGGGAGCCGATGGTCGAGCAGTTCCGGCACCGGCAGGGCCTGCGGTTTCAGTGGGTGAAGGGCCACTCGGGCGACGCCATGAACGACGTGGTCGACCGGCTGGCCGTGGAGGCCGCCACCACCCAGCAGGGCCGGTCGGGGGACCGGCCGCCCGAGGAGCTGGGGCCGGCCGACGCCGTCGTGCCGGCCGGCGGCGGGGGCGGGGGCGGCGGGGCGACGCGGCGCGACCCCCGGCTGCCGGCCGGCCGCCTGGTCGTGGTGGCCGGCCACCGCCCGCCCGAGCTCGGCGGCTACGACGAGAACCCGGTCGCCGGGAAGGTGCGCCGCCGGCTGGCCGAGATCCTCGAGGCGAAGCGGGAGCTCCACCCCGACGTCCACGTGCTGACCGGGCTCGGGCTCGGCGCCGAGCAGCTGGGCGCGGAGGCGGCGGCCGAGGCCGGCGTGCCCTACACGGCCGTCCTCGCCTTCCCCGCGTTCCACGCGCCCTGGCCGGCGGCGTCGAAGGAGCGCTTCCTCGGCCTGCTGCGGCGCGCCGCCGGCGAGGTCGTGCTCCAGAAGGAGGTGCCGGACTCGAAGCAGAAGGCCGGCGGGGCGCTGCGGCGGCGGGACGAGTTCCTGGCCAGGGCGGCCGACGAGGCCGTCGTGGTGTGGGACGGGGACGACGAGGCCGTCGGCCGCCTGGTGCGGACCTTCCACGACCGGCTCGGCGAGGAGGAGGTCTGGGTGGTCGAGCCGTGAACGTCGGCGTCGACACGGGCGGGACGTTCACCGACCTGGTGGCCGACGACGGCCGCGTCGTCAAGGTCCTGTCCACCCCGGCCGACCCGGGCACGGCCGTGCGGGCCGCCGTCGACCGGCTCGGCGCCGGCCGGCCCGGCCTGCTAGCGCACGGGACGACGGTGGCCACGAACGCCCTCCTCGAGCGGCGGGGCGGGCCGGTCGCCCTGGTCACGACCGA
>DASWMK010000062.1 GCA_036399815.1 Acidimicrobiales bacterium | reverse complement strand
CGCCAGGGCGACGACCGCGACCAGGGCGGCGACGGCGGCGCGGGCGGCGGGCATCCCCCCACCCAACGGCGCCCGGCCCCGCTTCGTTCCCGCTAGTTGACCAGGCGGTCCCTGCCCTCCCAGTAGGGCTGGCGGAGCTTGTACTTCTGGAGCTTGCCGGTGGCCGTGCGGGCCAGGACGTCGCGGAACTCCACCGAGGTCGGGCACTTGTAGTGGGCCAGGCGGTCCCGGCACCACCCGATCAGCTCGGCCTCGGTGGCCGACTGGCCCTCGGCCAGCACGACCAGCGCCTTCACCGTCTCGCCCCACTTGTCGTCGGGCACGCCGATGACCGCCACCTCGGCCACCGCCGGGTGCGAGAACAGCGTGTCCTCGACCTCGATCGACGAGACGTTCTCGCCGCCGCTGATGATCACGTCCTTCTTGCGGTCCGAGATCGACAGGTAGTGCTCGTCGTCGATGGAGCCACCGTCGCCGGTGTGGAACCAGCCGTCGGCCAGCGCCTCCTCCGTCGCCTCCGGGTTCTCCCAGTAGCCCTCGAGCACGACGTTGCTGCGGGCCAGCACCTCGCCGTCGTCGGAGATGCGGAGGCTGACGCCGAGCGCCGGCGCGCCGGCCCGGCCGAGGCGCACGGCCCGCTCGTGGGGGTCGAGCCCGTCCCACTCCTCGCGCGACCGGTTGATCGTGAGCAGCGGGGCCGTCTCGGTCAGGCCGTAGATCTGGATGAACTCCCAGCCGAGCTCGGTCTCCACCCGCTCGATCGTCCTCGTGGGCGGGGGCGCGCCGGCGACGACCATGCGCACGCGGTCCCGGCCGGGCACCTCGCCGTCCCAGCTGGCGGCGGCGTCGAGGATGGCGTTGACGACGGCCGGCGCCCCGCACAGCAGGGTGACGCCGTGGCGCTCGACGCGGCGCAGGATCTCGGCGCCGTCGACCTTGCGCAGCACGACCTGGGGCACCCCCATGGCCGTCGTGGCGAAGGGCATGCCCCAGCCGTTGCAGTGGAACATCGGCAGCGTGTGGAGGTACACGTCGCGGTCGGTCACCGCCGCGTGCCACCCGAACGTCACCGCGTTGTGCCACACCGTGCGGTGGGTGAGCTGCACCCCCTTCGGGCGGGCGGTCGTGCCGCTCGTGTAGTTGATGGTCGCGGTGGCGTCCTCGTCGAGCACGGGGGGCTCGGGCTCCCGGCCCTCGAGGTACAGCTCGGCGTCGGTGGCCGTGCCGAGCACGAGGCGGTGCTTGGCGTCCACCCCGGCGAGCGACGCCTCGAGCTCGGGGTCGATCAGCAGCATCGACGCCCCGGAGTGCTCGACGATGTAGGCGACCTCGTCCCGGTTCAGCCGGAAGTTGATCGGGACGAGGATGCGCCCGTACCCGGCGACGCCGAAGAACGAGACCAGCATCCGGGCCGCGTTCTGGGACACGATGGCGACGCGCTCGCCGGCGCCCACGCCCCGCTCGTCGAGGGCGGCGGCCTGGGCCCTGGCCAGCTCGGCGATCCGCCGGTAGGTCAGCTCGCCGAGCGACCCGGCCGGCTGGTCCGGCTCGTCGACCACCCCGACGCGCTCGCCGTAGACCAGCTCGGCGCGCTGGAGGAAGTCCGACACCGTCAACGGGACCTTCATCTGGCCCTCCTCGGTCGTGACCTTCACTCGCTCCCGGTCCCACCAACCTAGGTTCCCGGGCGTGCGTCGCGCACCCGCCCCGCTGCTCGTCGTGGCGGCGGCCGTGCTGTGGGGGACGACCGGCACCGCCCAGGCGCTCGGGCCGGACGGCGCGCAGTCGGTCGCCGTCGGGGCCGCCAGGGTGGCGGTGGGGGGCGCGGCGCTGGCCGCCCTCGTCGTCACCCGCCGGCCGCGACGGCGGGCCGCGGCGCCGTGGCCGCCGGTCGCCCTCGGCCTGTCGGCGGCGGCCGTCGCCGCCTACCAGCTGCTGTTCTTCGCCGCCGTCCGGTCGACCGGGGTGGCGCTCGGCACCGCCGTCGCCATCGGCAGCGGGCCGGTGGCGGCCGGCCTGCTCGGCCTCGTCGTGCGGGGCGAGCGGCCGGACCGGGCGTGGGCGGCCGGCACCGCCTTCGCCGTCGCCGGCTGCGCCCTGCTGCTCGCGGGCGGGGGCGACGCCGAGGCCGACCCGGCCGGCGTGGCCCTGGCGCTCGGGGCCGGCGCCAGCTACGCCGCCTACACGGTCGGCACCAAGGGCCTGCTCGACGGCCACGGCCCCGACGAGGTGGCCGCCGCCTGCTTCGGCCTGGCCGGGGTGGCCCTCGTGCCCGCCCTCCTCCTCGCCGGCGCCGGCTGGCTGGCGACGGCCGGCGGCCTGGCCATGGTCGCCCACCTCGGCCTGGTCACCACGGCCGTGGCCTACGCCCTGTTCTTCCGGGGGCTGGACGGCGTGCCGGTGGCGACCGCCGCCACCCTGTCCCTCACCGAGCCGCTCACTGCCGGCGTGCTCGGCGTGGTGGTGCTCGGCGAGCGCCCGACGGCCGTCGCCGTGGCCGGCGCCGGGCTGCTCCTCGGCGGGCTGGTGCTGGCCGCCCGCCCTAGGGTGCCCGGCCATGCGCATCGGGATCTACGGGGGCCGTGAGTACGAGAAGGGCCTCGACGCCGTGCTGGCCGCCGCCGGCCTGGCCGAGGAGCAGGGCTTCGCCACCTACTGGCTGCCCCAGATCTTCGGCCCCGACGCGCTGACCACGCTCGCCATCGTCGGGCGGGAGGTGCCCCGCATCGAGCTCGGCACCTCGGTCGTCCCCACCTGGCCCCGCCACCCGATGGTCCTCGCCGCCCAGGCGCTCACCACCCAGGCGGCCACCGGCGGCCGGCTCACCCTCGGCATCGGCCTGTCCCACCAGCCCGTCGTCGAGGGCATGTGGGGCTACCGGTTCGACCGGCCCGTCCGCCACATGGGCGAGTACCTGACCGCGCTCGTCCCGCTCGTGCGGGAGGGGTCGGCGTCCGTGCAGGGCGAGACGATCACGGCCCAGGGCTCGGTCAGGGTGGAGGGGGCCGACCCGGTGCCGGTCCTCGTCGCCGCGCTGGGCCCGAAGATGCTCGACCTGGCCGGTCGGGCCGCCGACGGGACGATCACTTGGATGACCGGGCCGAGGACCCTCCGCGACCTCACCGTCCCGACGATCACCGCGGCGGCCGAGCGGGCCGGCCGGCCGGCGCCCGCCGTCGTCGCCTCGCTGCCCGTCTGCGTCACCGACGACGTGGCCGGGGCGCGGGAGCGGGCGGCCACGATCTACGCCGTCTACGGCCAGCTCCCGTCCTACCGGGCCATGCTCGACCGGGAGGGGGCCGACGGCCCGGCCGACGTGGCCCTGGTGGGCGACGAGGCCGCCCTGCGGGAGCGGCTGGAGGAGCTCGAGGCGGCCGGGGTGACGGACTTCGCCGCCTCCGAGTTCGCCGGCGGCGACGACCGCGACCGGACGAGGGCGTTCCTGCGCGGCCTGCTCACCCCCGACCCCGACTGAGCCAGAACGGGCGGTCGGCCCACCGCCGCTCGGCGGCGTACCAGCGGGCCCGGTCGCGCTCGTAGCTCGCAGCGAGGGACGCCACCCTGCGGGCGTACGCCCCGGTCGAGTCGCCGTCGCCGCCGATGGCCCGGTCGACGGCCTCCGCGGCGAGCTTCCCGGTGAGCAGGGCGGTGAACAGGCCGAGGGAGGCGAGCGGGTCGAAGGCGACGGCCGCGTCGCCGACCGCCACCCAGCCGTCGCCGGCCGGCGGCTCGGCCACCGCACCGCCGGCCGCCACCTGCCGCGGCGCCCCCTCGATGGCCCAGCCGTCGAGCCGGGCGGCGACGTGGCGGGTCGTGGCCGCCAGCGCCGCGAACCCCGACGCCGTGCGGGCGCCGGCCGGCACGAGCGACCGGTCGGTCACGTAGGCGGCCACCCGCCGCCGGCCGGGCACGAGGCCCGTGTACCACCACCCGTCCGGCCCGGCCTCGACGAGGGTCCGGCCGTCGCGGTCGTCCACGGCCGGCGACCCGTACCGGGCGACGACGGCGACGGTCGGGTCGCCCGCCCGGCGGCGGGCGCCGCAGCGGCGGGCGACGGCGGCCCGGCGCCCGGTGGCGTCGACCAGCCAGCGGGCCCTGACCGCCGGTCGGCCGCCGGCCACGACCGTCCACGTCCCGCCGCTCCTCGTCGCCTCGCGCACGGTCGCGCCCTCGAGGACGGCGGCGCCGGCGGCGGCAGCCTCCGCCCGGAGGAACGCGTCGAACCGGGCCCGGTCGAGGTGCCAGCCGTGGCCGTTCGGGTCGAGGACCGTGTCGGCCGACCCGAGGGCGTCCGAGCCCCACGCCGAGTCGTTCCCGTGGCAGGCGACGTGGCCCTCGGCGAGGAACCGGTCGAGCACCCCGAGGTCCCGCAGGACGGGCCGCGCCGCGCCGATCAGGGCCTCGCCGGCCGACGGCGCAGCCGTCCCCGCGTCGACCAGGAGCACCTCCCGCCCGGCCGCGGCGAGGCGGAGGGCGGCCGCCGCCCCCGCCGGGCCGCCGCCGGCGACGACGGCGTCCAGCACGGTCACCGGAACCGGCGGAGGCGCTTCACCACGTCGAGGTAGCCGGCCGTCACCTGCTCGGCGGAGAACGGCGAGCGCTGGATGGCCCGGGCGACGGCGTCCTCGGCGTCGGCCGGGTGACGGGCAGCGGCGACGTGGATGAGGTGGAGGTTGGCGTCGTGGGCCACGTCCTCGGTGAACCCGAGCTCGGACTCGACCAGGATCGTCGCCGGGAAGGCGCCGTCGCCCGGCCCCGGCCGGGGCTCCACGATGCCGAGCCGGCCGAAGTTGGCGACCATGAAGTTGATCTGGTCGAGGTACTGGCCGGGGAGGAAGCGGTACCAGGTCGCTCGGTCCTCGAAGGCGAGGCGGCGCTCCTCGACCGGGGCCGACGTCGCCATGACCTTCTCGTAGCTCGACTCGGGCAGGACCTGGTTGGGGACCCTGGCCGGCCAGAACGTCGGCAGGTACGGGTCGTAGTCGGTGTCGCCCCTGGCCTCGTAGCCGTCCCGGCAGCTCGCGGTGTCGCACTGCCACGGCACGGCCATCCACCGGGTCAGGTCGCCGGGTCCCTGGGCGTAGAGCGGCCCGTCGGGGGCGAGGGCGATCTCCGGGGTGAGCACGGGCGGCCACGAGAACGGCGGGTCGTCGGCGGTGCGGTGGCGGATCCGGAACGGCGCCGAGTACATCGTCAGGTGGCGCATCGGCCAGGTGAGCTCGCACCCGGGGTGGAAGGCGTCGGCCAGGCAGTGCTCGAGCGCGGCCCGGTCGAGCACGGCGGGCTGGTCCGCCACCGGGACGTCGTCGATCGACCGCGGCCGGGCGGCGCCGTCGGGCGGGGCGAACTTCCCGGCCGCCCAGGCCTGGAGGTAGCGGTACTGCGTGCCCGACAGGCACAGGTGCTGGCGGGGCGAGGCCGGCGGCAGGTTCATCCCGTCGCCGTAGAGCCACGGCCACGGCACCGGCGACATGCCGTCCCTGGCCAGCACCCGGAAGGCCGAGAACACCTGCCGCCGCACCTCCTGGTCGGCGGGCGCGGGGCTGGCGAGGCGGGCCCGGTAGGCCGGGTCGGAGAAGTCCTCCCTGCCGCCCCAGCCGTACTGGCCGGCGAAGCCCCGGTTCACCCACTGGAGGCCGCACAGCCGGTCGAGGACGGGCTCGACGTGGTCGGTGAACGACACCGTCTCGGGGAACGGGATGACGCCCGCGGCCGTGAACCCGTCGAGGAGCAGGTCGTACATGGTGCGGACCGAGAGGATGCCGGGCCCGTAGTTCGGCGGCGCGACCGCCACCCAGGCCGGCTCGACCGGGAGCGGGCGGCCGTCGAGCACGACCTCGGCGGTGACCGGGCCGTCGGACACGTCGTCGTGCCACTTGTCGTTGTTGGCGAACGTCGTCGCCCGCGACCCGTCCCACGACGCCGAGACGCCCCGCCCGCCCAGGAACACCAGGCGGCCGGCCTCGTCGGTCCGCAGCTCGCCGAGGTACACGGGCCGGTCCACGAACCTGCCGGTGTCGAAGGCGTACTCGGGGCCGGACTCGCCGGCGCCGGTGATCGACCGCGGCCCCGGGTCGATGGCCAACGTCGTCCGGTCGGGCACGCCGGCGTTGCGGAGGGCCGACGGGTCGGCGTCGGCCACGTCGGGGATGTCGAGCGCGAGCTGGAACTGGTACCAGGCGGCCTTGGTGTTGGCGACGTGGACCGTCCACCTGATGTCCGCGTCGGCCGCGGTGAGCTCCCTCACCACCCGGCCGTCGGCGTCGTAGCCGTAGACCCGGAAGCGGGCGGCCTGGCGCTTCAGCGCGCCGGTGGCGTCCTTGTAGGACCCGACCGGCAACGGCTCGGGGTCGACGACCTCGGGGCCGAGGAAGAACTCCTCGGCGCTGTCGCCCACCCTCGCGATGCCGATGGCCGGGTGGATGGCGGCGCGGTAGATCGTGGCGTCCCGCGACCGCGGCGAGGGGTCGACGGTCTCGACGGCCCTCGGCTGCTCGGGCTCGACCACGGGCACCCCGTTGGCGTCCCGGCGGCGCCGGGCCGACGCCTGGTACACGACCCGGCGGGCGTCGGCGAGGCTCCCGACGGGGCGGTGCTCGGGCAGCGTGTGCCAGCTCGTGAACGACAGGTTCTCGCCGTAGGCCGCCTGGCCGGGGGCGCCGACGTCCTGGGCCGGCAGCAGCAGCGTCGCCACCGGGACCGGCGGGCTCTCCTCCTCGTCCCAGCGCACGGTGGCGCGGTCGAGCGGCATCCGGTCGGGGTCGGCCCGGAACTGCACGGACAGCTCGAACGCGGCCGGGCCGGCCAGCAGCCGGGAGCGGAGGTCGGCGGCGAGGTAGTCGCGGCCGAGGCCGGCCCCGCTCGCCGGCGGCGGGGCGAGGGGGCGCGAGGGGGTGAGCTTGTACTTGACGTAGCGATCCGGGCCGAAGGCCGACGGCAGCCCGCTCCAGTAGTCGACGCCGAGCGCGCTCGGCACGAACCTCTTCATCTCGTCGAGCAGCCGCTCGGTCGTCGGGTGGGCCGCCAGGTAGGCCGCGTAGTCGCCATCGACGACCCCCGCCTTGGTGAACTCGCAGAAGTCGGTGGCCGTGTCGACGAAGAACACGTCGAAGTTCTGCAGGAGGAAGTCGGCGGTGGTGGCGTCCTCCTCGCCGGGGAGCAGCTTCCGCCCGGGGACGCCGAACAGCTTGATGCCGATGCCGACCGTCGTGCGCAGGTCGGGGTTGGCCGGCACGGTGTCGCTCGAGAACCGCACCCAGGCCGGGTAGCGGGTGCCGGCGAACACGCCGACCCGCAGGTCGTCGGGCAGGTCGTCCCTGACCGTGAGCGTCCCCCCGGCGACGCCGTGGGGCTTCAGGAACACCGGCCGGAGCACCGGGTCCTGCCCCTTGGCGATGCGCCCGCCCATCACGAGGTCCACGAACATCACCCGCAGGGCCTCGACCGGATCGCTCCGGCAGTCGCCGTCGCCGACGGTCGCGTGGTGCGCCATGGCACCTCCCCCCTCCCGGGCGCCCGCACGCCCTCGGCGCGACCCTAGCGCTGCGGTCCCGGCGTCACCTGGCCGTCCACCCGCCGTCGACCACCAGCACCTGTCCGGTGACGTAGGCGCTGGCGTCGGAGGCGAGGAACAGGAGGGCGCCGTCGAGCTCGGACTCGGTGCCGGGGCGGGCCATCGGGGCGTTGCGGCGCACGAACTCGAGGGACCGCTCGTCGGAGAACATGTCCTCGGTCATCTCGCTGCGGAACCAGCCGGGCGCCAGCGCGTTGACCCGCACGCCCTTCCTCGCCCACTGGGCACCGAGCTCGCGCGTCAGGTTGACGAGGCCGCCCTTGCTGGCGCAGTAGCCGGCCTGCTTGACCGGGGCGGAGGCGACGACGCCGAGCATGGAGGCGACGTTGACGATCGAGCCCCGGCCGGCGGCCAGCATGTGGCGGGCGGCCAGCTGGGACAGGACGAACGGGGCGGTGAGGTTGACGGCCACGACGTGCCGGAAGTCCTCCGGGCGCTCGTCCTCGGCGGGCACCGTCGTGCCCGTCCCCGCGTTGTTGACGACGACGTCGACGGCGCCGAAGCGGCCGACGGCCGTGTCGACGAGGCGGGCGAGGTCGCCGTCGTCGGTCACGTCGCAGGGCACGGCCACCGCCCGGTCGGCCCCGATGGCCTCGGCCACGGCGGCCAGCCGCTCGGCCCGGCGGGCGGCGAGGACGACCGAGGCGCCGGCGGCGGCGAGCACCCGCCCGAACCGCACCCCGAGCCCGCTCGACGCACCGGTCACGACGGCGACCCGCCCGTCCAGGCGGAAGCGGGCCGTCGGGTCGCCGTCGGTCAGGTCGTCCACGCGGCGACCATAGCGACGAGGGCGTCGGTCGCCCGCTCGACGAAGTGGTCGTCCATGGCCTCGTCGCCGACCTCCAGCCACTCGAGGACGGCGACGACGAGGTAGGCGACCGTCGTGCGGGTCGCCCACGCCCGGAGGGCCTGGTCGGCCACGTCCTCGCCGATCAGGCGGTCGGCGACGGCGGCCGCCTCGGCCCGGTAGTGGGCGGCGTAGCCGGCGAACTGCGGCTCGCGGGCGGCATGGACCATCAGCAGCCGGAAGCCGTCGGGGTCCTCGCGGGCGACGGCCAGCAGGGACCGCACGGCGACCCCCCGCACCTCCGGCCCCTCCCGCACGCCGGCCTCGAACTCGTCCCGCAGCCGCTCGGCCACCCGCGCCAGCACGGCCCGGTACAGCTCCTCCTTGGAGTCGAAGTGCCGGTAGACGATCAGCTTGGTGACGCCGGCCTCGGCGGCCACGTCCTCCATCGACGTCCCGGCCCACCCGGCCCTGGCGAAGGCCCGCGCCGCGGCCCGCAGCACCGACGCCTGCCGTTCCGGGCGGCGCAGCAGCTGGCGGGTTGTCGGCGGTATACCGGGGAGTTTACACTCCGCGGGTGACCACTGCCCAGGTCGAGTTCACCGAGGCGGAGCTGCTGGCCTCCGAGGACGTCGAGGAGCCGCTCGTGGCCGGCGGCGTCCGCTGCCACGGCGGGTTCGACGCGGACGGGCGCTACGTCTCGCCCCGCGCCCGGCACCGCGTGCCGGCCATCGCCGCCTGGGAGGCCCGGCGCCGGGAGCAGTTCGGCACCGACCCCCTCTCGGTCCCCCTCGACGCCTGGCCGTCCCACTACCCCACCGTCGACCAGGCCCGCTTCCTGCTCGGCCACGGCGTGCGGGAGCCGATCGTCGCCACCCTCACCCGCATCGGCACCGTCGAGGGGTTCGGCGGCCTCATCCGCCACGCGCCCGTCCCCGACCTCCAGCGCTGCCTGGTGGAGGACGTGCGGGGCACGGCCGCCGCCCACCTCACCCGCGGGCTCTACGAGGCCCACGCCCGCGACGAGGCCGGCTTCGAGGACGAGGGCGGCCACAAGCAGATGTGGTTCGCGGCTCGCGACGTCGCCTTCGAGGACCCGCCGACCGGGGACGAGACCGAGCTGATGCTCCAGCGCATGGGCCTGTCCCGGACCCCGGGGGGCCGGCCGGCGCCGGCCCAGCTGCCGCCCCGCCTGTTCCCCGCCGACCTGCACCCCGACCTCGAGCCGCTGGTCGAGCGCATGGTCCGCCTGCTGCTGATCGAGGTGTCGGCCTTCCACACCTTCGCCTGGGCCGAGGAGGTGCTGGCCGACCGGGACCTCGTGGCCGGCGAGGGCGAGGCCGCCCGCCTCGTGTCGTACATCCGGGCCGACGAGGCGCCCCACGTCGCCTACCTCACGACCGTGCTCTCCGAGCTGCGGGACCGGACCTTCGTCGGCGACTCCGGCCGCCGGTACGCGGGCGGCGACCTCGTCGGCCGGGTGTGGGACCGGGCCCTCGCCGACTCGCTCGGCCCCCGCCAGCAGGAGCTGCGCCGGGTCATCAGGGCCGAGGTGGCGCTGGCCCTCGGCGAGCGGCCGGACGGCGACGACCTGCTGGCCGAGTTCGACGAGCTGCGGGCGGCGTAGTCGTGAAGTTCGGCGTCTTCTACGAGCACCAGCTGCCCCGGCCGTGGGAGGAGGACAGCGAGCTCCGGCTGATCCGGGACGCGCTCGACCAGGTCGAGCTGGCCGACCGCCTCGGCATCCAGTACGTGTGGGAGGTCGAGCACCACTTCCTCGAGGAGTACTCGCACTCCTCGGCCCCCGAGGTGTTCCTGGCCGCCGCCAGCCAGCGCACGAGGAACATCCGCCTCGGGCACGGCATCGTCCAGACGGCCCCGGCCTACAACCACCCGGCCCGCACGGCCGAGCGCATCGCCATGCTCGACCTCGTGTCGGGCGGCCGGGTCGAGTTCGGCTCGGGCGAGTCGTCGTCGGAGGCCGAGCTCGGCGGGTTCGGGATCGACCCCGTGCTCAAGCGGGACATGTGGCGGGAGGGCCTCGAGGTCGCCGTGCGGTGCCTGACCGAGACCCCGTTCACCGGCGTCGACGGCCGGTTCGTCTCGATGCCGCCCCGCAACGTCGTCCCGAAGCCCGTGCAGAAGCCCCACCCCCCGCTGTGGGTGGCCTGCTCCCGGCGGGACACGATCCTGCTGGCCGCCGAGCTCGGCATCGGGGCGCTCACGTTCGCGTTCATCGACCCCGAGGAGGCACAGCGCTGGGTGGCCGACTACGAGGCCACCCTGGCGGAGAGGGCCGTGCCGGTCGGGCTGGCGGTGAACGCCCAGGTGGCCTGCGTGACCCCGATGATGTGCGCGCCGACCGAGGAGGAGGCGGTGGCGAGGGGCCTGGAGGGCGGCAACTTCTTCGGCTACTCCCTCGGCCACTACTACGTCTTCGGCGACCACGTCCCCGGGCGGACGAACGTGTGGGAGGAGTTCCTGGCCCGCCGGGACGCCGTCGGCTACTCCCCCGAGGCCGCCCTCGCGCTGGAGCAGGAGCGGCTCGGGGCGAAGGTCGTGTCCGGCGAGGCCAGCGGGCTGCGGGGCGCGGTCGGCACCCCCGAGCAGCTGCGGCGGTTCCTGCGCCGGTACGAGGAGGCCGGGGTCGACCAGCTGATCTTCGTGCTCCAGGCCGGCCGCAACCGCCACGAGGACGTGATGGCGTCCCTCGAGCTGTTCGGCCGGGAGGTGCTGCCCGAGTTCGCCGAGCGGGACGAGGCGGCGACGGCGGCCAAGGCCGAGCGCCTGGCCCCGGTCGTCGAGGCGGCCATGGCCCGCCGGGTGGACACCGCCCCGCCGATGCCGGAGGACTACGTCGTGCGCGCCATCCCCAGGCGCCTGGTCGAGCAGGCCGGCGGCGAGGAGGGCCGGCAGTGGCTCGACCGCTTCGCCGACGAGCGGGCCGCCGGCACGCGCGACGAGACCCTCGGCATCCTCGGCTGACCCTGCTCAGGCCGGGACGACCCGCCAGCGGCAGACGTCGTCGACCGTGGCGCACCGGGGGGCGCCGCACCGGTCGGTGAGCGGGAGGGTGACCTCGAGCACGCCGCCGCCGGCGACGGCCTCGGACCACGTGGCCGGCGGGACGGCGGCCGGGTGGATCTTGGCCCGGCGCACGATCTCCCACCCGCCGTCGCCGGCCGGGCTGACCCAGGCGAGGTAGAGGAACCGGTCGCCCTTCCTGCCGAACACGTACGGCCCCCGCACGTCATCGGGGGTGCCGTCGCCGGCGAGGCGCACCTCCAGGTCGAAGCGCGCCCCGCCGGCGCCGCCGGGCGTGATCCCCTCGAAGGCCCGCTCCCGCTGCACGGCGACGAACACCGGGCGACCGCCGAACGTGTCGCCCGGGAGGTCGGTTCCGACGACGCGGACCCGCACGCCCTAGGCCGGGGAGATGTTCTGGTTCAGGCGGAACAGGTTGTGCGGGTCCCAGGTGCGCTTGAGCTCGACGAGGCGCTGCCAGTTCTCGCCGTAGGCCTGGCGGACGAAGCCGCCGTCGTCGGCCGACAGGTAGTTCACGTAGCGCCGCTCGGCCATGTACGGGCGGAGCGCCTCGAAGGTCTCCCTGGCCCAGGCGACGTTGGCGTCGGTGTCGGCCGGGTCGGCCCACTGGGCGAGGATCAGCGAGTTGTAGCCCTCCTGGCGGTGCGGGAAGGCGGTGGCCGCCGGGTCGATCCTCGCCGCCGCCCCGTGCACGTGCTCGACGGTGAGCAGGCTCATGTCCGACGGGGCCTTGGCGTAGGCGTCGATCATCACCTCGATGGCGGCGTCGGACAGGTCGGTGAAGAACGCCGACTTCCAGTAGTTCCAGGCGCCCTTCGGGAACGACACGTCGAGCAGCGTGTTCACGATCGGGTACGGCACCTCGCCGATCAGCTCGAGCGCCGGCTTCACGTCGCCGGTGCGCAGCGGGGCCAGCTCGGCCTCGGCCGCCGCCGGGTCGCCGGCGTGGCAGATCGGGAAGGCGACCATCTTGGCGCCCGACCCGTCCGGGGCGGCGAGGAACCCGGCGCCCATGCCGAGGTCGTCGCTGGCGTTCTTGGTCGCCCGCCGGAACAGGTCGAACACCGCCCTGGCCTGGTCGACCGGGTAGGCGAGCACGCCGCCGGTGACGTCCTTGACGGGGTGGGCCCGGTAGGTGAACCGGGTGGCGACCCCGAAGTTGCCGCCGCCGCCCTTCAGCCCCCAGAACAGGTCGGGGTGCTCGTCCTCGCTCGCCACCACCACCTCGCCGGTCGCGGTGACGACCTCGACGGCGAGGAGGTTGTCGCAGGCCAGCCCGTACCGGCCCATCAGCCAGCCGACCCCGCCCCCGAGGGTGAGCCCGGCGATGCCGGTGGTCGACACGGTGCCGCCCGTCGTGGCCAGGCCGTGGGGGTAGGTGGCGTTGTTGAACTGCCCCCAGGTCGTGCCGCCCTCGGCCGTGATCGTCCTCGCCTCGGGGTCGACCTCGACGGCGGTCATCAGCGCCAGGTCGATCATCAGGCCGCCGTCGGTGACGGCCTTGCCGGCCACGTTGTGGCCGCCGCCCCTGATCGAGATCTCGACCCCGGCCTCGCGGCCGATGTTCACGGCCGCCACGACGTCCTCGGTGGTGCGGCACCGGGCGATCAGCGCCGGCCGCTTGTCGATCATGCCGTTGTGGATGCGCCGCGCGTCCTCGTAGCCGTCGTCGCCGGGCGACAGGAGGTCCCCCGTGAACGAGGACCGGACGGCGTCGGGCACCTTGATGCCAGCGTCGCTCAACTCCGCCTCCTTGAACCGGACCGTTTGCGCCCGATTGGGCGCCCGGCGAGATCGTACGCGCGCGGTCGGTGCTAGGCGACCCTGGTCAGCAGGTCCCGCTGGACGACGGCCGCGACCGACAGGACGCGGTAGCTGCCGTCGTCGAACAGCACGGTCACGTCGTCGCCGTCCTGGCCCATGACCGCCCCCTCGCCCCACCGGCGGTGGCGGACGCGCGTGCCCGACGCGTACGTCGCCGCGGCGACGGGCTCGGCCCGGCCGGGGCCGCCCTCCTCGGCCGTGCGGTCGCAGTTGTCGCACCGGCCGCAGCGGGGACCGGCCGGCTGGCCGAAGTAGGAGAGGACCAGCTTCCAGCGGCACTCGGGCGACTCGGCCAGGCGCCGCATCATCTCGAGGCGGGACCGCTCCGCCGCCCGGTAGGCCTCGTGCTCGTCGACGGCCCGGCGGGCGGCGTCGGCCGGCGACGGGCCGCCGTCGACCGACGAGACGAGCCCGTCGGTGCCGACCCGGAGCGCGCCCGCCTCCTGGAGGCGGCTGAGCGCCACCGACAGGCGCGACTCGGGCAGGTCGATCAGCCGGGCGAGCAGGGCGAGGGGCAGGGGCTCGAGCGCCTGCTGGACGGCGCCGGCCAGCCGCTCCAGCACGGCCGGCTCGATGGCGGCGGTGCCGGCGAAGAAGCGGCGGCCGCCGAACTCGTCGAGGCGGTGGAACAGCACGGCCACGGCCGGCTCGCCGTCACGGCCGGCCCGGCCCACCTCCTGGTAGTAGGCGTCGATCGACTCGGGCGACTCGGCGTGCACGACGAAGCGGACGTGGGGGGCGTCGACCCCCATGCCGAAGGCGATCGTGGCCACCACCACGCACGGGGCCTCGTCGAGGAAGCGCTCGTGGACGGTGTCCCTGCGCTTCTTCGTCATCCCGCCGTGGTAGGCGAGCGCCGGCCGCCCCGGGGCGCCCAGCTCGCGGGCGAGGCCCTCGGCCTGGCGGCGGGTCGCGACGTAGACGATGCCGGTGCCGGGCAGCTCGGCCACCCGCTCGACCAGCCCGTCGTGCACGCCGGCGGCGTCGGCCGCCGCCTCGACCTCGAGGCGGAGGTTGGGCCGCTCGAACCCGCGAATGACGACGGCCGGGCCCCGCATGCCGAGCCGCTGCACGATCTCGGCCCGCACCGGGGGCGAGGCCGTGGCCGTCAGCGCGATGACGGTCGGGTGGCCGAGCGCCTCGATGACGGCGCCGAGCCGGAGGTAGTCGGGGCGGAAGTCGTGCCCCCAGGCGCTGATGCAGTGGGCCTCGTCCACGACGAACAGCGACGGCCTCGCCTCCCGCAGCCGGTCCATCGTGTCCGGCCGGGCCAGCTGCTCGGGGGCGAGGAAGGCGAACTCGACCTCGTGGCGCACGATGCGGCGCAGGGCGTTGCGGCGGCGGGCGTCGGTGAGGGTCGAGTTGACCTCGGCGGCGCCGCCGAGGTCCCGCTCGCCGATGGCGCCGGCCTGGTCCCGCTGGAGGGCGATGAGGGGGCTGACGACCACGGTCGGCCCGTCGACCAGCGCGCCGGCGATCTGGTAGATGGCCGACTTCCCGGAGCCGGTCGGCATGACGGCGAGCGTGTCCCGGCCGTCGAGCACCGCCGCCACCGCCTCCGCCTGCCCCGGCCGCAGCGCGTCGAAGCGGAGCAGGTCGCGGGCGACGGCGCCGATGTCGGTGGCCATGGGCGGGGGTCCTCCTCGGGCTCGGCGCGGTGCGCGTGGAACGCCCGGCTCCTTCGCCTCCGGGACACCTGGCGTGCGCTGCCATTACCCGACGGTGGGGCGGGTCATTCCGCCTCGCGTCCGCTACCGTTCGCGGCGATCGCAGGACCGACGGTGGAGGTTGAGAAGATGAAGGTGGGTCTCTTCTTCGTCAACGCCGGCCCGCCGGCGTTCCCCGGCTACGCGACGGAGCTCGTCCAGGCCGCCGAGGCGGGCGGCATGGACTCGCTCTGGACCGTCCAGCACGTCGTCGTGCCGGCGCAGCACTCGACGCCGTACCCGTACGACGAGAGCGGCCGCATGCCGATCCCCGACGACACGGACATCGCCGACCCGCTCCTGTGGCTGTCGTACCTCGCGGCGAAGACGTCGACCATCCGGCTCTGCACCGGCGTCCTCCTCCTCGCCCAGCGCAACCCCCTCCTCACGGCCAAGGAGGTCGCCACCCTCGACGTGCTGTCCGGCGGCCGGGTGACGGTGGGCATCGGCTCGGGGTGGCTGAAGGAGGAGTTCGACGCCATGGGCGTGCCCTTCGAGGACCGGGGCGCCAGGGTCGAGGAGTACCTGGCCGCCATGCGGGCGCTGTGGACGGGCGAGCCGGCCAGCTTCGAGGGCAAGTTCGTGTCCTTCGACCGGGTGTACTGCCGGCCCGTGCCCGTGCAGGAGCGGATCCCCGTGGTCGTCGGCGGCCACAGCCACGCCGCCGCCCGGCGGGCCGGCCGCATCGGCGACGGCTTCTTCCCGGCCGTGGTCGACATGGACCGGCTGGCCGCCGTGCTCGAGTCGATGCGGACGGCGGCCGAGGACGCCGGCCGGGACCCGTCCACGATCGAGGTCACCTGCCCGGTGGTGCCGACCCCCGACGCCGTCGCCCGGGTGGCGACCATGCGGGAGCTCGGCGTCAGCCGGGTCGTGATCCCGGCCCAGATCTGCAACCCGGAGAGCGTGACGGTCTTCGTCGACATGTTCGGCGGCGGCTGAGCGGGTGCCGGCCGGCCCGGTCGTCGCCGTGATCGGCGGCTACGACGTCGGCGCCGACGTGCTGGCCGTGGCCGAGGAGGTCGGCCGGCGGCTGGCCGAGGCCGGCGCCGTCGTCGTCACCGGGGGCCGGCGGGGGGTGGCCGAGGCCGCCTCCCGGGGCGCCGCGCTGGCCGGTGGGACGGTCGTCGGCGTCCTCCCCGGCCGGGACCGGGCCGAGGCCAACCCGTGGGTCGGCGTGGCGGTGCCGACGGGGATGGGCGAGACCAGGAACGCGCTCGTGGTCATGGGGGCCGACGCCGTCGTGGCGCTCCCCGGGTCGTTCGGGACGCTCTCCGAGATGGCCTTCGCCCTGCTGGCCGGCACCCCGGTGGTCGGCATCGGCACGTGGGAGCTGCGCCCGCCGGGCGGCGGCGAGGACCCGGTGATCCGGGCCGACGACGCCGAGGCCGCCGCCACCCTGGCCGTCGAGCTGGCCCGGGCAGCCGGAGGCCGTTCCGAGTAGTTTGCCGGCATGTTCACGACCGCGGCGTTCGCGACGGTTCTCCTCGCCTCCTCGGTCGTCTCGGCCCGACCGCCGGTCGTCCTCGTCAGCGTCGCCGCGGACGGCGAGGCGGCGAACGGGCCCAGCCTCGATCCGTCGGTCAGCGTCGACGGCCGGTACGTCGCCTTCGAGTCCTACGCCGACGACCTCGCCGGCAACCTGGGCCCCCTCCCCGACGTGTTCGTCAGGGACGTCGTGGCGGGGACGACCGAGCTGGTGAGCGTCGACGCCCACGGCGGCGGCGCGAGCGGGGGCAGCTACTCGCCGAGCATCAGCGCCGACGGCCGCTACGTCGCCTTCGAGTCGGCGGCGAGGGACCTGGTGCGGGGGGACGCGCCCGACGCCCTCGACGTGTTCGTCCGCGACCGGGAGGCCGGGACGACGGTCCTCGTCAGCGTCGGGCACGACGGCGCGCCCGCCGACGACCACAGCTACGGGTCGGTGATCAGCGCCGGCGGCCGGTACGTGGCCTTCAAGTCCGACGCGACGAACCTCGTGGCCGGAGACGGCGGCGAGAGCGACTTCTACCCGAGCGAGGTGTACGTCCGGGACCTGGTGGCCGGCACGACGACGAGGGTCAGCGCCGACGAACCGGGGGTCGACGACTACTCCTGGGACCCGTCGATGAGCGCCAACGGGCGCTACGTCGGCTACCTCCACGTCGTCTTCACGCCGCAGGCCCGGGGCGAGGCCGTCGTGCACGACCGGCTGACCGGCACGTCGGTGACGATCGCGGACGCGTTCCACATGTCCCTCAGCGGGACGGGCCGGTACCTCGCGTTCTCGTCCCAGCGCGACGACCTCGTCCCCGGCGACGCCAACGGGGACGTGGACGTCTTCGTGCGCGACCTCGCGACCGGGTCGACGACGAGGGCGAGCGTCGACGTCGCCGGCGGTGACGCCGCCGGGCCGAGCGAGCTCTCCTCGATCAGCGACGACGGACGGTTCGTCGCCTTCCAGACGAGGGCCCGCGACGTCGTGCCCGGCGGGGGGAACGGGAAGTACCAGGTCGTGATCCGGGACCTGGCCGCGGGCACCACCACCCTGGCCAGTCGGGGCTCGGACGGGGAGCCGGGTCGGGGCGACAGCGAGGACCCGGACCTCGCGGGCGACGGCCGGCACGTGGCGTTCCAATCGAACGCGCTCGGGCTCGTCGCCGGGCACGTCAACGACGAGACCGACGTGTACCTGGCGACGCCCGGGCGTCAGTAGATGTAGACGGGCTGGCCGGTCTCGACGATGGTCGGGAAGTACTCGGCCACGTGCATCGGCAGGCGCACGCAGCCGTGGGAGGCCGGGTAGGGCGGCACCGAGGTCGACCCGTGCACGGCGTAGCCGCCGTAGAAGTAGACCGGGTTGTAGAGGCTGCCGAGGTAGGACTCGTGCCAGCCCGTGTACCGGCGGCCGTTGTAGGCGTAGGTGCCGGTCGGCGTGATCGCCGTGCCGCAGTGGCCGTTCTCGCAGTAGTCCTCGCCCGACCCCGTCGACACGTGGGTGGCGAGGCGCAGCTGGCCGCCCCTGAACACGAGCAGCACCTGGCGGGCCAGGTCGACCTCGGTGCGGTCGGGGCCGCCGTCGGGCCGGGCCCCGCCGTAGGGGGCGGCCGCCATGATCTCGGCCTCCAGCTCCGGGGTGACCCGGCCGTCCTGCGGGTGGCCGGCGATCGCCTGGTACGCCCAGACGGCCATCGTCGTCATCCCGCCGAAGTCGCCGTCGGCCGGGCCGGGGTCGAACCCGAGCGCCGCCAGCCGCTGCTGGAGCGCCTCGGTCCTCGGACCGGACACGCCCGCCTCGAGCACGGGCGCCTCGGGCGGCGGGGGCGGCTCGGTGGTCGGCGGGGGCGGCGGCTCGGTCGTCGTCGTCGGCGGCGCCGTCGTGGTCGTGGTGGCCGGTGGCGCGGTCGTCGTCGTGGTGATCGGGGCCGCGGTCGTGGTCGTCGTCGACGGCCTGGCCGTCGTGGTCGTCGTCGGGCGGGGGGCGGCCGTGGCCGTGGTGCCCGTCGAGGCGGGCGCCGCCGCCTCGTCGGCGCCGACCCCCGCGCACGCCGGCGCCAGGGTCAGGACCGCCAGCAGCAGGGCCGCCCTCGTGGTGGTTCGCGCTCGTCCCATGTCACCCCGTCCGACGCCCGGTGGTCGAGCCAGCTTGCCCAACTCACGTTACGTGGTCATGACGGTTTCGGGTGACGTAACGTGGCGGTCGTGGGAGGGAGAGCACCGACGCGCGTCGCCGTCGTCGGCGCCGGCCTGGCCGGCCTGGTGGCCGCCCGCGAGCTGCGGCGCCACGGCGTCGAGGTGGCCGTGTTCGAGGCCGGGCCCAGGGTCGCCGGGCTCGCCGCCTCGCACCGCGACGAGGACGGCTTCAGCTACGACACCGGCGCCCACTTCGTCACCAACCGGCTGGCCGCCGCCCTCGGCGTCGGCGCGCAGTGCCGGGACGTGCACCGCTACGGCGAGTCCGTGTTCCTCGACGGCAAGGTGCTCGGCTACCCGTTCGGCCTGCTGCGGGTGCCCCGGTTCGTGGCGTCGGCGGCGGCCGGCCGGCTGCGGCGCCGCCGGGCGGCCCCGGTCACCGCGGCCGAGCAGTTCGCCGCCGAGTACGGGGCCCGGCTGGCCGAGGAGGTGGCCGGCCCGCTGCTCGAGGCCTGGTCGGGCGCGCCGGCCGACCGGCTGTCGGCCGCGGTGGCCGACAAGCTGCCGTCCGGCCTGGCCCGCACCGTCGCGCTCGAGCTGTCCCCGCTCGTGACCCGCCGGGCGACGGCCGTCGGCTACTGCCGCACCCAGCCCGAGCGGGTCAACGTCTGGCACGTCTATCCCGAGGCGGGGGTGGCGACGCTCTGCCAGCGGGTCGCCGACGACCTCGGCGACGTCGTCCGCCTCCGCTCGCCCGTCGAGCGCATCCTCGTCGAGGGCGGCCGGGTCACCGGCGTGCGGGTCGGGGGCGAGGACTGGCCGGCCGACGGCGTCGTCTCCACCGCGCCCGTCCACGTCCTGCCCAAGCTGGTCGAGGGCACCGACCGGCTCGACCACCTGGCCGAGTTCCGGTACCGGCCCATGGTGTTCGTCAACCTCCGCTTCGAGGGCCGGCCGCTGCTGCCCGACGTCGTGATGTGGGTGCCGCAGCGGGAGCACCCCTTCTTCCGGCTGACCGAGGCGCCGCTGTCGATGCCGTGGCTGGCGCCCGAGGGGAAGACGCTCGTCACCGCCGACATCGGCGCCGAGGTCGGCGACGACCACTGGACCATGGACGAGGACGAGCTCGGCCGGCTCTGCGTCGAGCACGTCGAGGCGCTGGTGCCGGGCGCGGCGTCGAGGTACCTCGGCTGCCGGGTGGTGAGGACGCCGCTCGCCTACCCGGTGTTCCTCCTCGACCACGAGGCCGAGCGCCAGGCCTTCGAGCGCTCGTCCGGGGTGGACGGCCTGCTGAGCGTCGGCCGCAACGGCGAGTTCGCCCACATCCTCATGGAGGACGTGTACTGGCGGACCCGGCGCCGCATCGCCGCCTGGGTGGAGGGCGGGGCGTGAGCGGGAGGACCCTCGCCCTGGAACCGGTCGCCTGCTGCCTGTGCGGGTCGACGGCGGCCGAGCCGGTGGCCGTCGGCGAGGACTTCGAGTACCGGACGAGCGACGCCACGTTCCTCGCCGTGCGCGGCCCGCGGAGCTCGCTCGTCTCCCTCGACCCCCGCCCGACCGAGGACGAGCTGGCCGTCATCTACCCGGACGACTACCACGCCTTCGAGTTCTCCGAGGAGCGCTACGGGCTCGTGCACAAGGTCCGCAGCCGGCTGGAGGCGTGGCGGGTGCTGCGGGCGGCCAAGGGCCTGCGCCCCGACGCCCGGGTGCTCGACGTCGGCTGCGGCGACGGCTTCCACCTCGCCCTCCTCGCCGAGCACGGGCCGGGGTCGTGGCGGCTGGAGGGCATCGACGTCGACGAGCGGGCGGTGGAGGCGGCGAGGAAGCGGGGCCTCGAGGTCCACCACGGGCGCATCGAGGACGCCGGCCTCCCCGGGGCCGGCTACGACCTCGCCCTGCTGATCCAGACGGTCGAGCACGTGGCCGACCCGCCCGGCCTGCTCCGGGCCGTCCACGGCGTGCTGCGCCCGGGCGGCCGGCTCCTCGTCGTCACCGACAACACCGGCTCGCTCGACTTCCGCCTGTTCCGGAGCCGGCACTGGGGCGGGTACCACTTCCCCCGTCACTGGAACCTGTTCGACGAGCGGTCGCTGCGCCGGCTGGCCGAGGTGACCGGGTTCGAGGTGGCGTCGCTGTCGACGATGGTGAGCCCGGTGAACTGGACGTACTCGGTGCGCAACGCGCTGGACGACCTCGGCGCGCCCCGCCGGGTCGTCGACGGGTTCAGCCTGGAGTCGGCGCCGGCCCTCGCCGTGTTCACGGCCTGGGACGGGCTGCACCGGGCCGCGGGGCGGGGCGCGCTGCTGCGGGCCGTGCTCCGCCGGCCGGCGTGAACCGGTACCACCGCCGCTGCTGCGCGAGCGCCGGGTGGGCCGAGCGCATGCGGCAGGTGGTGATGCCGTGGGTGCTCGACGGGCTCGACCTCGGCCCGGCGGTCGTCGAGATCGGCCCCGGCCCGGGGGTGACCACCGACGTGCTGCGGGAGCGGGGCCACGGGGTGACGGCGGCCGAGGTCGACGCCGGCGCGGCGGCGGCGCTGGCCCGGCGGGTGGCGGTGCCGGTCTGCGCGGCCGACGGCGCCGCCCTGCCCTTCGCCGACGCCTCGTTCACCGGCGCGGCGTGCTGCACGATGCTCCACCACGTGCCCTCGGCGGCCCGCCAGGACGCGCTGCTGGCCGAGGCCAGGCGGGTCCTGCGCCCGGGCGGGTGGCTGGCCGGCTGCGACAGCCGGGTGAGCCTGCGGTTCCGGGCCGCCCACCTGTTCGACACGATGGTCGCCGTGGACCCGGCGACGTTCCCGGCCCGGCTGGCCGCCGCGGGGTTCGTGGACGCCGAGGTAGAGGTGGGCGAGCGCTCGTTCCGCTTCAGGGCCCGCCGCCCCCGCCAGGCGCCCGGCGACCGCTCCTCCCGCCGGCCGGGCTAGGGCCCGGCGCCGTCGCCCTGCTCGGCCTCCTCGCGGAGGCGGCGGGGGACGGCCGTCTCGACGGCCTCGGCCGCCGGGGCGGCCATGGCGTCGTCGGCCGAGGAGATGCCGGCGCCGTCGGACAGCGGGTTGGCCGGCGTGGGCGCCGACTGGAGGCCCCGCTCGTCGAGCGACTCGCCCTGCTCGTCGAAGCCGGCCGGCCCGCCCATGGCGCCGGCGGCCAGGTCGCCCTGGGTCTCGGAGCGGTCGTCGCGATGGGTGTCGGACATGGCGCCATCCTCCCCGCTGGGCGGCGCCGGCAGACTCTGTTAGGGTGCCCTAACAGTGTTGACCGCCCTGTTGATCATGATCCGCGAGGGGTTCGAAGCCGCCCTCGTCGTCGTCATCGTCTTCGCCTACCTCCGCCGGATCGGCCGCCTCGACCTGGCCGGCCCCGTGTGGCGGGGCGTGGCCCTGGCCATGGGCATCTCGGTCGCCGTCGGCGTCGTCGTGCACCTCACGATCGGCGACCTCACCGGCGCCGCCCGGCTGCGGGCCTTCGCCGGCATCTCGCTGCTGGCCCTGTCCGTGCTCACCTGGATGGTGTTCTGGATGCGGCGCCAGGCGCGGGCCCTGCGGGGCGAGATCGAGGAGCGCATCGCCGGCGCCCTGCGCTCGGAGCACATCGGCCGTGCCCTGTCCGCCGTCGCCCTGCTCGCCGTGCTCCGCGAGGGCATCGAGGCGGCGCTGTTCCTGATCGCCGCGGCCACCGAGGAGTCGGGCCGGTCGGTGCTCGTCGGCGGCCTGCTCGGCCTGGCCGTCGCCACCGGACTGGCGTGGATGGTCTACGTCGGGGGCCGGTCGCTGCCGATGCGGGCGTTCTTCACGGTCACCGGCGTCGTGCTGATCGTGTTCGCCGCCGGCCTCGCCGCCCGCTCGGTGCTCTACCTCCAGGCCAGCGGCGACCTCGGCTCGTTCTCGCTGAACGGGGTCTACGACCTGCGCCGGTACGAGTGGCTCACTCAGCAGAGCGAGGTCGGCAAGTTCCTCGCCGCCATGTTCGGGTGGGACCCGCGGCCCTCGGTCGAGCAGGTCGCCGTCTACCTCGGCTACCTCGTGCCCGTCCTCTGGCTGATCCTGCGCCCGTCCCGGCCCCGCCGGCCGGCCACCCGCCCAGCCGGTCCCGGCCGCCGCCTGACCGGCCGCCCGGCCTGACCCCGGAGCGGGCCCGGCCGATGGGACGGGG
>DASWMK010000061.1 GCA_036399815.1 Acidimicrobiales bacterium | reverse complement strand
GTCGTCGGCCGGGCCGACGACGGCGCCGGCGTGCGGGAGCGCGGCGAGCTGGGCCAGGCCGCCGCTGCCGCAGTCGAGGACGTGCACGTGCAGGCGGTCCGGCGGGTGCTCGCCGGCGAGGGCGAGGACCGCAGCCGCCAGGGCCGTCGTCACCCCCGACCCGGGGACGCCGAGGACGAGCAGGTGCCCGCCGGCCGGGTCCCACTGCCAGGGCGAGCGGCGCTGGTGCTCGGGCTCGTCGGCCAGGGCGAGCGCGCCGGGCGGGAGGTCGTCGAGGGCGAGGCGAGTGGGCAGCGGCTCGGGCCACGGCCGGCGCTGGGGCCCGGTGCCGGCCAGGCGGGCGGCGCCGGCGACGGCGGTGACGAGGCGGTCGAGGTCGGTCGGGCCACCGTCCGGCGGGCGGGGCGGCGCGGTTCCGGCGGGGACGGCGACCACCGGCGGTCGGGCCGCGGGCGCCGGCCGGGTGGCCAGCGCGGCCTGGAACGGCACCAGTTCGCCGGGGCCGAGACGGGCGACGGCCCGGCCGGGGCGGTCCCGCGGGAGGAGCGCCGCGTCGGGCGCCCCGACGACGTCGGTCGACTCCCCGCCGTCCTGGACCCGCAGCGCGATGCGGAGGTTGGTGTTGGCCCTGATCGACTCGCTGACCACCCCCGACGGCCGCTGGGTGGCGAGCACGAGGTGGATGCCGAGGCTGCGGCCCCGCTGGGCGAGCCCGACCAGGCGGTCCACGAAGCCGGGCAGCTCGGCGGCCAGCGCGGCGAACTCGTCGACGACGACGAGGAGCCGGGGGAGCGGCTCGGTCGCACCGGGGGCCCGGTAGGCGGCGAGGTCGGCGGCGCCCGCGGCCCGGAGGCGGCGCTCCCGCTCCCGCAGCTCGCCCTCGAGCGCCACGAGCGCCCGGCGGCCGAGGTGCTCGTCCAGGTCGGTGACGACGCCGACGACGTGCGGGAGGTCGGCGCAGCGGTCGAAGGCGCTGCCGCCCTTGTAGTCGAGGAGCACGACGTTGAGGTCGTCCGGGGCCAGGGTGGCGGCGAGCGAGGCCACCAGGGACCGCAGCAGCTCGGACTTGCCGGCGCCCGTCGTGCCGGCGACGAGCGCGTGCGGGCCGTCCGCGCAGAGGTCGACGGCGAAGGCGCCGTCCGGCCCGGCGCCGAGCACCGCGGGCAGGCCGGCGGGCGCCGCCCGCCAGCGAGCCACGACCGCCTCGGGAGTCGGATCGGGGAGGCCGATGGCGTCGAGGAGGGCGACGGACGCCGGCAGGGCGCCGTCGACCCGGTCCTCGGGGTCGGCCAGCCGGGCCAGGTGGCGGGCGACCTGCGAGGCGACGGCGAGGGGGACGCCGGTGGCGACGAGGTCGACGGGGCCGCCGTCGGTGCCGGGGTGGAGGCGGGCGCGGCCGTCGGCGGCGACCTCGACGACGGCCGCGCAGGCGGACGGCAGCCGATCGGCGGATGGCGCCACCACCACGGCCGGCGTGCCGGCGGCGAGGAGCGGTCGGGCCTCGTCGATCGCCGCCTCGCCGTCGGCCACGACCACCGTCGCCCGCGACGGCGGGGCGAGGTGGGGGAGCCAGGCCGTCCACGACCAGTCCGCCGGCGGGCCGAGGACGGCGAGCCGGACGTCGGCCGGGCCGGCCAGGGTCACCAGCTGGCACACGACCGACCGGGTGACGGCGAGGGCGGCCGCCCGCGGGCCGGTGACGCCGACGGTCGTCGCCGCGAGGTCGACGGGCACGGGCACGTCGGCCAGCCGGGCGGCAGCGTCGACGGCGGCGGCCACGTCCGGGGCCGGCGAGGCGCCGCGCACCGGCGGCGACCAGGCCAGGTCGGCATGCCCGACGGTCACGGCGAGGAGACCGGGTGACGACGACCGCCGCTCCCAGAGCCGCCCGCCGGCTGCCGCCGCCCTCGCCGCCAGCTCGCCGGGGTCCGGGTGGGCCGCCCGCCGGCGCCGGGCCTCGGCCGCCGACGCCGCCGTCACCGCGGCGGTGACGGTCGCGGCGTCGTCCGCCGCCGTCGCCCGGCGTCGCCTCCCGTCGGCCCTGGCCCGGCGCCGGTCCTCGAGCCAGGTGCCGCCGACGGTCACCGGGCCGAGCAGGGCGAGCAGGGCGAGGGCGGGGTGGCCGAGCACGACGGCGGCCACGACCCCGACGGCCAGCGGGGCGACCAGCGCGGTGACGGCCAGGCGGGTGGTGGCGATGGGCGGGGGCGGCGGCCCGGGCAGGTCGACGGGCGCGGGCGCCGGCGGCGGGGCCGGGCGGGGCGGGCGGTGGATCGGGCGCCGGCCGTCGGCGCCCGCCGGGCCGAGCCGGGCGGGGCGGGGCTCGGCGGCGGCCGGGACGACGGCGAGGCGGACGGTGCCGGCGGCGACGACGGCGCCGGGGTCGACGGGCGCGGCCCCGTCCACCACCCACTCGCCGTCGACCTTCGTGCCGTTGGTGGAGCCCGTGTCGGCGACGGTGGCGGTGCCGTCGGGCTCGACGGTGACGGTGAGGTGGGCGGCGGACACGGTGGGGTCGTCGAGGACGGCGGCCGCCTGCGCC
>DASWMK010000060.1 GCA_036399815.1 Acidimicrobiales bacterium | reverse complement strand
GCTCGGCGCGCCGATCATCGGGGCGTGGGCGCCCACCCGGCGCCGCAGCCGGGTCGCCACCGGGGGCCTGCTGCTTTACGCCGCGGCGATCACCGCGTTCGGGCTGGCGCCCGTCTACTGGCTCGGGTTCGTCTCGCTCCTCCTCGTGGGCGCCGCCCACCTCACGGTCGCGTCGGTGCTGAACACGACGATCCAGCTCCTCGTCGACGAGCGCATGCGGGGGCGGGCGTTGTCGATCTACCTGATGGTCCTCACCGGCACGATGCCGGTCGGCGCGCTCGTGCAGGGCCAGCTGGCCGAGGCGTGGGGCGCGCCGGCGACGGCGACCACCGCAGGGGCGCTGATGCTCGCCGGCGGCGTCCTCGTCCGGCTGCGCACGCGCTTCACGGCGCCGATGGACGCCCCGGGCCCAGCCGCGGCCGCCGACGAGCCCGAGGTCGAGGTCGAGGGCGAGGCGGCCGACGCCGTCGCGCCCACGTCCGCCGTCGACATCGCTGGCGCACCGTCCGCCGCCCGCTGACGCTCGGGCCGAAACCCCGGCTGCGCAACGGCAAACCCGGCCGTCGCCGCGTCGTCAGGCCATCTCGTCCGCGTTCGCCATCCACACCTCCCCGTCGGGGCAGCGCTTGCGCAGCGGGCACCACCAGCAGGGCGGGCCCGGTCGCCGCACCGGTTCGGCCGCCCCGGATCGCAGGGCCAGCATCGCCGCCACGCCGGCGACCGTCCTCGCCACGGCGGCGTCGAGCAGCCCGGGCGTCACGTCCTCGGGGGCCATGCGGCCGGCGTCGAGGTAGTAGGTCGCCACCCGGCGGGGCGGGACGCCGACCTTCAGCGTCTCGAGCAGCGCGTAGAAGCGGAGGTCGTGCAGGTGGTCGGGCGAGAACCCGCCCGTCTTCAGGTCGACCAGGACCTTCCCGGCGGCGCCGACGGACCGCCCGAGCGTCAGGTCGACCTTCCCCCGCAGGTGCACCCGACCGCCGCACAGCTCGGCCCTGGCGCGGCTCTCGGTCACCGGCGTCCACCGCTTCTGGAGCGGCGGCCAGCACTCCACGAACGCCGTCACCCGGTCGTTGGCCTGCGCCCGCAGCTCGGCCCGCTCGACGTCGGAGCAGGTCCGGAGCCAGTCGGCGAGGCTGTCGTCGCCCTCGGCCAGCCGCGAGGTCGCCATGTCGACGAGGTCGAGCGGGGTCGGCTCGCCCCGCACGTGGAGCGACAGCTCGACGGCCTTGTGGGCGACCGTGCCCCGGGCGAGCGGCACCGACCAGTCGAACCGGGTGGACTCGGCCGCCCAGCGCGCCTGGCAGCCGTGGGCACCGGCCAGGTCGTGCTTGGTGACGACGAGCGGGTCGTCCGGCGCCCGGTCGGCGACGAGCGGGGCGAGCGCGTCCTCCAGCTCGTCCACCAGGCGATCCCTTAGGTCGGGCGGGAAGGAGGGCCGGGGCCCGCCCGCGGTGGCACCGAGCTGGTCGATGACCGCCTGCTGCGCCGGGTTCAGCGCCGGTGCCGTTGCCGCCAGGGCCATGTCCAGGATCGTACGGACGGGGTGTGACAGGAACGGGGACCGTCGGGCAGGCGCCGGGGCGCGCCGTCGGCCGCCGTTCAGTGTCACACCCCTTGCGGAGAATGGACGGCGTGGAGGCAACCTCGCTTCGCTTCGCCGCTGCCGCCCGCGACCTCGGCCTCGCCTGCCGGCGCCGGGGCCTGCGCATGCCCGGGTTCCGCAGCCCACCCCGGCTCGCCGGCGTGAACCGGTCGGTGCGGCGCCGGCCCGATGGCGGTGTCACGGTCGCCGTGCGCATCCGCGGTCGACCGTTCGCCGCCGTCATCGCCGACATGATCGAGGGCGTCGTCGTCGCCAACGGGCTCGACGGCGAGGCGGCCGACCGCGTCCGGGAAGCGCTGTGGTCGGCCCTGCCGGGCGAGGACCGGGTGGTGGCGGCGTGAGCGGGGCGGGCGGCGTATGTTCGACCCGCCGCCGCCCGGGTGGCGGAACTGGCCAGACGCGGAGGGCTTAAACCCCTCTGGTGCGCGAGCACCATGCGGGTTCGAATCCCGCCCCGGGCACCTCCGACGTGCTGCTTCGCCCGTCACGTCCGTCGACCGCCTGCCCGTCGTGCCGTCGCTCGTCACGGGCTGGTGACGGTCGGGTACCGCGCGGCGTCACGGTGCTCGCGGCCAGAGGATCGGTCCACGGCGGGGCCGTACGTGGGCTTGCGTCTTCGACCTCGGAGCAGCAACGGCGGAGAGGGTTCCGCACTCGAGCGCCGCTGAAGCGGCGCGCTTCGAGAGGTCATCGTGTCCCTCGAGACGTCGTCGACCTTTGCCCCTCGGTCGAAGGCGACCCTCGGCCAGTACCGCGATCAGCGGCCCGCCTCCGCACGGCGCCGCTCGCGCGACACGACCTTCCGCAGCTACCAGGTCGCTGCCGCTCGTGTGCGACACGCCATGGGAGCGGCGGCCGTCCAAGCCGTCACGTGCTCGATGTCGAGACGCCGTACGCGGGCGCTCCCGAAGTCCGGGTGGCCGGGACACCACGCACCTCGTGCTCCGGAAGGCGCTCGGCGACGCGGAGCGGCTCGGCCTCGTCGCTCGCAATCCGGCGGGCGTGGCGAGAGCGGACGTGTGGTTGGGCGCGACGACGGGTCGAGGTCGGTCGTCGTCGACCTCAGGGGCTGCTCGGTGACCTTCGGCTTCGACCTCGCGCCGTCTATCCCCAGTCGGGTACGACGCCGACGCGTTCGGGGTCGCCCTTGGTGAAGAAGAGCTCGGGGCCGAGGTGGTCGCGCACGGTCTGTTCGACCGCGACCGTGGCCGGGTCGTCCCAGTCGCGGGGGTCGTGACCGACCGCGATCAGGAAGCCGTCGCCGACGGGCGTCGCGTTCGGTGCGGACCCCAGACGGCGGGCACCGAGGAGCTCGACGTAGGGGCGGCCGAAGTAGTTGAGCCAGAACACGCCGGGGAGGTGCCGGCCGAAGTCCCGGCCGACGGCGCGTACCGGCGGCTCGTCGCTCATGACCTTCGACCAGTACTCCTCGACGTGGGAGGCGGCACCCCAGGCAGGGGACAGCCGGCCGGCGAGCGCTTCGAGCGCCGCCCGCACCCAGTCCGGCCCAGGCGCAGCTTCGACCTTGGCGCGCCGTACCTGTAGGGCGACGTGGTTGCCCAGGTCGTAGGACCGGCCGAGCGGGGCGAGCACCAGTTCGTCGACGGAGATCACGACGGTGAGCTCTGGGCCGGCGCCACGGAGCTCGGCCGAACCGGCGAAGCGCGCGTGGGGTGGCCGCCCGTACTTCTCCACCAGTGCCCGGTAGGTGTCCCCGCGTTCGCCGGCGGCGGCGAGGACGGCGGACGCCAGCGCATGAGGGTCCGACAGGTCGATCGGGACCTGGTCCCGTGGGGCCTTCCACACCCTCAGCTTCCGGCACCACCGGGGAGCGACCGACGCCAGTACGTCCTGGACGAGGTCGAGGTCATCCGTACCGAGGAAGCGATCGAACACCACCTCGGCATCCAGGTCGTGACCGGCGAAGTCAGGCTTCACAGCGGCGAGATGATGACGTGCCCTCTTCGGATCCAGTCGTGCAACTGGCCGCTCCCGGGGAGTGTCGCGTTCGTGAAGATCTCCAGTGGCACACCTTCCTCACGCGCGAAGCCCACGAGATCGCGAAGCTGCGCACTGCTCGAGAGCCTAGTGACGTCCTTGACCTCGACGACGGTGCCTCGCGTCGGCCAACGCCCGACCCGACAGCGACCCTGCTGCTGGTGCGCCGGCTGGTGCCGCGAAGCGCCCAGCGGCGGCGGCGGACAGCCGTCGTCCGCCGGCCGTGACACGTCGCCTTTCGTTCCCGGCGGGTGAAGGGGGTCCGGCTCCGCGAGCGGTCAGGGCGGTCGAAAAGCGACAACTCCCTCGGGCTGGAAGGATGTGGCGGGCGCTCGCGCCTGCATCGGGAGGGGGGGAGTCGATGAAGATCGTCGTCACCGGAGCGGGCGGGACGGTCGCGCACGCGGTCGTCGGTGCGCTCCTGGCCAACGGCCACGACGTGACCGCGACGGACGTGGTCCGGCCCGGGTTCCCGGCGGCGTGGGCCGGTGCCGTGCCGTACCTACAGGCCGACCTGTGCGACGCCGGGTCGGCGATGGTCGTCGTCGCCGGTGCCGACGTCGTCGTCCACGCCGCGGCCATCCCGTCGCCCGACAACCACCCGGGCCACGTGGTGTTCCACAACAACGTCCAGTCGACCTACAACGTCGTCGAGGCGGCCGTCCGGTGCGGCGTCGGCCGGGTCGTCAACATCTCGAGCGAGGCCGTCGGCGGCTACATCTACGGGGATCGTCGCGTCGTGCCCCGCTACGTCCCCGTCGACGAGGAGCACCCGACGGCGCCGCAGGACCCCTACAGCGTCGGCAAGTCGTTCGCCGAGCAGCTGTGCACCGCGGCCGCGCTGCGGTCGGACCTGCGCTGCACGACCCTGCGGCCCACGTGGGTGCAGTGGGAGGGCACCTACGAGCGGAACCTCGGGCCGATCGTGCGCCAGCCGATGGCCGGCTGCGAGAACCTCTGGGCCTACGTCGACGTCTACGACCTCGCCGACGCCATCACGGCTGCCGTCGCGTGCTCGTTGCCCGGCCACGAGGTGTTCTACGCGTCCGCCGCGGACAACGCCGGCGGGAACGACCTCGCCGACGTCGTCGCCCGGAAGTACGGCGGCGAGGTGCACCTCCGTTCCCTCGCCCGCCCCGACGCGTCCGGCGTGTCGTGCGCCAAGGCGGGCCGCCTCCTCGGCTGGCGGCCGCGCCGGTCGTGGCGCGACTACCTCGACGGCGACGGCCGCTCCCTGATCGACGCTGCCGCCGGCCACCGGCCGACGTACCCCGGACCGGTCGCCGTCTCCGGCTAGCCGGCGGGGGCGGGCTGGACGTCCCCGGTCGCGCACGAGCCCGAGCCCGTCAGCGTCACCGTCCGCGCGACGGCGTGCCGGTCGCCGACCTGCCCGGCGGCGACGGACGCCTCCCGGCGCCGGCGGCGGGCTCGGGCCCGGCGACGACGGCTAGAGCGTCAGCTCCACCCAGGCCGGGTCGTGGTCGCTGCCGTCTCGGGTGAGGCGGCGGCGGCGGCCGATGCCGGCGCCCGTCTGCTTGGCCGACAGCCCCGCGCTGATCCACACGTGGTCGAGCAGCTCGTAGTGGGCCGGCACGCCCGACTCCTTGAACCGGTGGGTCCACGGCCTCGACGGGGCCGGTGGGTCGTCGGCCGGCGCCGGCCGGTCCTCGGTCGCCTCGGCCAGGCCGTCGACCAGGGGCAGGCCGTCGCGCATCGGGCCGAGGAACTCCGACTCGGGCGGGTCGTTCATGTCCCCGACCACGAGGTAGCGGCTGTTGGGCCGGGTCCGCAGGGTGACGATGCGGGCGATGGCCGCCGCCTGCTGGCGCCGCCGCTCGTCAGCCGCCGCGGCCCCGGCCTGCTGGTCCTCGCCGAAGGGCACGTAGTGGCTCTTCAGGTGGGTGTTGAACAGGGTGAAGAGCCGCTTCTCCCGCTTGGCGTCGAGGATGTCGACCTCCACCAGGTCGCGGCTGAACACCGGCTCGGTGCCACCCGGGTGCACGGCGTGGCGCCACGAGGTGACGCCGCCGATGGGCAGGCGGGACAGCACGCCGACGTCGATCAGCCGCGGGTCGTTGCCCTCGACGAGGACCGCGAACCGGTAGCCCAGCTCGGCCAGCTCGTCCTGCGCGAACCGGTGCAGCGTGTCGACGTCCTCCACCTCCTGCACGGCGAGGACGTCGACGTCGAGCTGGCCGATGCGCTCGGCCACCCTGGCCCGCTCGGTGGGCGGCTTCCCCTTCACCAGGCGGCCCTGGTAGGTCCGGAGGCGGAAGCTGGTGGGGTCTTCGAACCGGAACGTCGTGGTCGTCTTGACCCCGATGTCGCCGATCGCGCCCACCTCCGCCGAGAAGTTGAACCTCGAGAAGAGGTTGTTGAGGTTGAACGTGCCGACTCGCACCCGCATGGCGGCCTCCCCCCGACGCGCCTCCGCGCGACGGTAGCTGTCACCCCTTCACGTCGAGGCGCTCCTTGATGAGGCTGACGTCCCGCGACAGCGTGAGCAGCTGGCGCAGCACCTCGGACAGGGTCACGTCGTCGCCGCCCTGCGCCGCCGACGGGGACGGCGCCGGCGCCGGCAACGGCGTGCCGCCGCAGGGCGTGCCGCCGTCGGGCGCCGCCGCCGGCGCGAACGTGCGGATGATGTCGATGATCGACCCCGGGTTCTCCCGGAGGTCGAGCACCGGCCCGTACTTCTTGATGATGAACTCGACCACTTCCTCGTCGCCGGTCATGTCGTCGCCTCCGCTCGGGTGCCGATGGTCGGATCGGATGGGTCGGGGCGGACGGCGCGCTGGCGGGCCCACGTCATCAGCGTCGTCTTCGTCCCCGCGGTGACCGGCGTGGCCGCGTGCAGCAGTCGCTCGTCCGGCGCGCCGCCCTCGGTCAGGTTGCGCCAGGCGAGGAGCCGGCCGGCGCTCGCCTCGTAGGTGCGGTCGAGGTGCCGGAAGGCGGTCCCGCCGCCGGCGGCCGGCGTGTCGAGGAACAGCAGGAACGTCCACTCCCGCTCGCCGCCCGGCTCGTCCGCGTACCCGCCGGCGTCGAGGTGGAAGTCGTAGCCGTCGGTCTCGCCGAACCGGGTCGCCTGCCACCCCTCGAACCGCTCCGGCGCCACGCCGAACGTCGCCTCGATGCGGCGCTCGACGTCCGCCACCAGGTCGAGCAACGGCGCGACGAACCAGTCCGCGGTGGCCGTCTCGCTCCTGCGCCGCCACGTCCGCCCCGAGCGCAGCACGCCGTCGCCGTCCCTCGCCACGACCGTGCTCGGCCGCCACCGGGTGAACCGCAGCTCGCGCAGGATCTCGGCGCACGCCGACGGCGGAAGGAACCCGTCCAGGCAGGCGACGAACGGCGGCGCCCGGTCGGGCGGGCTCACGTCGCCACCAGCGGCGTCATCGTCCTCGCCTCGTAGTCGGCGATCGAGCGGACGGGGCCGAGGTAGCCGGGCGGCGGCTCGGCGGCGCCGAGGAACAGGTCGCGCATGCGGTCGAGGGCCGCGGCGTGGCCGACGTGCCAGTCCTCGTGGTCGACCCAGTGCGGCACCCGCGAGCCGCGGTCGTAGCAGTGCCAGCCGACGACCCGGTGCGGGTGGAAGAAGTCGTAGCCCCACGTGAACGCCTGGGTCGACGTGACCACCTCGTCGCGCAGGTAGTACATGTCGGGGTCGAAGCGGACCTCGGCGTTGAGGGCCCCGGCCGCGAAGACGAAGTGCAGCGACAGGAAGTCGCCGGCCGCCGGCTCGTCGAGCCGGGACCAGAACGGCAGGGGGTAGCTGGTCAGGCGGGCGAGCACCCCGTCCTCCCGCTCCAAGGGGTAGATCCGGGTCGGCGCCTGCTGGCGGCCGAGGGGGTCGATGGCCGGGGTGTAGGCCGGGAGGTAGGCGGTCAGCAGCGGCTTCGGCGACCGGGCCAGACACTGCCGGTACATGGCCACGAGGGCGGTGTCCCAGCCGGGCACGAAGCGGTGGTGGAGTCGATGAGCATCGTGAACGGCTCGCCGTCCCAGCGCTGCTGGAGGATGCTCCTCGCCCAGTTCGCCGACCGGCTCTCCCGGTAGGACGCCTCGATCAGCTCGAGCCCGGGCAGCCGGCGCACCTCGTCAGGCAGCTCCTCGTCGTCGCGCTGCCAGAGGACGCACGTGCGCAGCCGGCCCGGGTGCGCCGCCTTGGCGTAGAGGTCGAGGAGGGTCGGCCCGAGCTCCGGGTCGCGGTAGGCCGGCACCTGGACGTAGATGGTGTCCGTGGGACCAGCCAACCAGCGCGTCCGGTGTGCGTCAAGAGTGCCGATCGAACGGTACCGTCGGGTTGTGCCGGGGGTCCCGACCGTGCCGTTCGCCGTCTTCCTCGCCGACCTCGGGCCGACCGGGCCCTGGCTGGCGGTCGACCCCCGCGAGCCGGTGGCGCCGGCCTGGTCGGCGCCGGCGTTCGAGCAGGGCTGCCGGCGGGCCTCGGCGGTCGACCTCGCCACCGGGTGCCGGTGGCCGGTCTGGCTCGGCCACGGCGAGGCGGCGACCGCGACCGCGCCCGCTCGCGGTGCCGAGGACGGCGTCGCCGGGCGCCGGCGCGCGCTCGACGAGGCGGCCCGGCGCTTCGCCGCCGAGGGATGGTGCACGGTGGACGACCTCGTGCCGCCGGCCCACGTGGCCGCGCTCGGCCGGCGGTACCGCCGGCTGGCCGAGGGCGGCGGGTGGGCGCTCGGCGACGCCCAGGTCGACCGGCGCCGCAGCGTCGCCGACGACCCCGTCGCCCTCGCCTTCCACCGGGAGCTGACGGCGACGGTCGCCGCGCTCGCCGGCCGGCCGCTGCGGCCCTCCTACTCGTTCGTGTGCGCCTACGAGGAGGGGGCCACGCTGGCCCGCCACCACGACCGGCCGCAGTGCGAGGTGACGGTCTCGCTGGCCGTCGACCGCCACCCCGCCGACGCGTCCTGGCCGTTCTGCCTCGACGCGCCGGGCGGCGTCGCCGAGGTGCGGTGCCGGCCGGGCCAGGCCGTCGTGCTCCACCGGTCGCTCGCCCAC
>DASWMK010000059.1 GCA_036399815.1 Acidimicrobiales bacterium | reverse complement strand
GCCGGCCGGCCGCCCCTCCTCCTCGTCGCCCGCCCCGGTCGTCGCCGCGGGCGCCGACGGCCCCTCCGCCGCCACGCTCTCGACCCGCGTCAGCGTCCCCAGGTCCGCCACGTCGGCCGGCAGGTCGAGGATGGCGACCCGGTCCCGCAGCGACTCGCAGTGCCCGAGGAGGGCGTCGTGCGACGCGGCGTCGACGTAGCCGGGCGCGGCGACGATGGCGACCTCGTCGACCTGGGCCAGCACGTCGAGCCCGCGCCGGCGGCGCCCGCCGGCGATCGGCTCGCCCTCGCCGACGTTGACCACGTAGCACCGCCGCCCGCCGTTCTGGAAGAACCCGAAGACGGCGCTGACGAGCGGCGTCACCGTCGTCGAATCGCCGACGAAGGTGCGCACGAACTGCGACCAGTTGCCGATGGCGACGGCGGTGTCCCTCGGCGCGTCGGCGAGCGGCGCAACCCCGACGAAGCCGGCGGTGCTGGTGCCGACGGCCTCGATGGGCCGTGGCCCGCCCGGCAGCTCCTCCACGTAGATCCCGGGCGTCCGGTAGTTGACGGCCATTGGGTCAGCCTCCGAGTGGGTCGAGGTGGACGACGACGGGATCGGGGCCGACGGCGACCCGCACGGCCACCTCGCGTCCCTTGGCCCGGGCGACGAGGACGGTCGTGGCGGGCGCGTCGGGCACCCTGGCGAACGAGAACCGGCCGGCGCCGTCGGTCGTCGTCGACCGGGCGAGCGACGGCAGCTCGACGAGGGCGCCGGCCAGCCCGGCGTCGCCCGGGCCGATCACGGTGCCGTCGAGCCGGGTGGCGCCGGCGGCGCGGAGCACGAGCGGCTGGCGGACGGGCGGGGCCGGGGCGACCGGCCGGGCCGAGCGGGCGACGACCCGGAGGCGCACGCAGGGCTGGGGCGCGACGCCGAGCGCCTGCCACAGCTCGGGCGCCACCGGTGCGAGGTCGAGGTCGACGGTGGGCTGGTCGGCGGCGGCGACGATCGCCGCGCCGAGCAGGTCGTGGCGCTCCTCGGCCGTCGGCGCCCAGGCGGTCAGCAGGTAGCGCAGCGCGACCTGCACCGGCGGGCGGTCGGGACCGCGGTGCGGGGGCGCGTCGAGGAGGTCGAGGAGGTGGACGGACACGCCCCGGCCCTCGGCGGCGACGGTCGGCGCCTCGAAGGAGACGTCGGCACCGTCGAGCGCCGGCGCCAGCCACTCCCGGATCCCGACGTCGGCGTCGCGGATCAACGGCCCCCCTTGCCCGTGCCACCGGCGCCGTCCCTCGGCGCCCGCCGGCGATTGCATCCGCGCACAGTGCGCGTGTCAATGGCCGCGGGGCGTGGCATTCACCACGTATCAGACCGTCCCGCGGCGCGCTCCGAGCGCTCCTGCCCGCCGTCCCGCTCGGCGTCCGGGGCGGTCGGTACCGTGGCCGTGTGGCGTGGCGGGTCGACGAGTTCGAGCAGTCGCTGACGGCGCTCGCGGCAGCGACCAAGGAGGCCTACGGGCGCGACGTCCGGGACTTCGCGGCCTGGGCCGAGCGCGTCCCGCTCCCGGGCCCCGAGGCCGTCGACCGCCGGGTCCTCCGTCGCTACCTCGCCTACCTCGGCACCCGGCGGTACGCACGGCGGACGATCGCCCGCAAGGCGTCCTCGCTGCGGCGCTACTTCGCCTGGCTGCGGCGCACGGGCGCGATCGCCGCCGACCCGGCCGCCGGCCTCTCGGCGCCCAAGGGCGACGCCCGCCTGCCCCACGTCCTGCGCAGGGAGGAGGTCGCCGCCCTCCTGGACGACCCGCCGGCGAAGGTCGACGGCGACGACGACGCCGTGCGCCTCCGGGACGACGCCGTCCTCGAGCTGCTCTACGGCAGCGGCCTGCGGGTCGCCGAGCTGTGCGGGATCGACCTGGGCGACGTCGACCTCCGCCGCCACGCCGTCCGCGTCCTCGGGAAGGGGAGCCGGACGCGGCAGGTGCCGCTCGGCGAGCCGGCCGCCGAGGCGCTGGCCGGGTGGGTCGAGCGGGGCCGCCCGGCGATGGTCACCGAGGCCACGCCGCCAGACGCGCTGTTCCTCAACCGCAGGGGCCGCCGGCTCGGGCCGAGGGACGTCCGGCGCCTCCTCGACCGCCGCTCACCGGTCCCCACCCACCCCCACGCGCTCCGCCACACCTTCGCCACCCACCTGCTCGACGGGGGCGCCGACCTCCGCGCCGTTCAAGAGCTGCTCGGCCACGCCGATCTGGCTACCACGCAGCTCTACACGCACGTCAGCAGGGAGCGGCTACGGTCCGTGGTTGAAAGCTCACACCCTCGTGGTTAGGAGCAGCGTGGACGACGCCGCGCACATCGAGCGCCTGTGGTCGGCGTACAAGGACGCCGCGCGCCCGGACCTCCGTGACCAGCTGATCCTCCACTACTCGCCGCTCGTCAAGTACGTGGCCGGCCGGGTGGCGGTGGGCCTCCCGCAGAGCGTCGAGCAGGCGGACCTCGTCAGCTACGGCATCTTCGGCCTCATCGACGCCATCGACAAGTTCGACCCGGCCAGGGGCTACAAGTTCGAGACCTACGCCATCGCCCGCATCAAGGGGGCGATCCTCGACGAGCTCCGCTCGATCGACTGGGTGCCGCGGTCGGTGCGGGCGAAGGCCCGCTCGCTCGAGCACGCCTACGCCAAGCTCGAGGCCGAGCTGCACCGCACCCCGAGCGACGAGGAGGTGGCGGCCGAGCTCGACATGAGCGAGGACCAGCTCCAGGCGACGCTCAGCCAGATCTCCTTCGTCGGCCTCGTGGCGCTGGACGAGATGCTGTCGTCGGGGGCCGAGCGGGGCGAGTCCGTGACCCTCGGCGACACCATCGCCGACGCCGGCCACGGCCCGGTCGCCGCCTACGAGGTCGAGGAGATGCGCCAGATCCTCGCCGCCGCGATCAACCGCATGCCCGAGCGGGAGAAGATCGTCCTCACCCTCTACTACTACGAGGGGCTGACCCTGGCCGAGATCGGCGAGGTGCTCGGGGTGACCGAGAGCCGGGTCTGCCAGATCCACACCAAGGCCGTGCTCCAGCTGCGCTCCAGGATCACCGCGGCCGAGCGCGAGCCGGCCTGACCGGCAGGACCACGCCGGGGGCGCCGGACCGGTCCCCCACGCCGGTGGCGCCGGCGAGCCGCCGCCGTCGGTGCAGGTACGCTCGCCGTGCGGGCGGGTCGTGACGGCGCGAGGAGAACCGGTGGGAACAGGCGGCGGGGCGGGTGCTCCCACGGTCGTGATCGTGGGCGCCGGGGCGGCCGGGGTGTTCACGGCCTACGAGATCCAGAAGAGCTACCCGGGGCAGTTCGACATCCGCCTGTTCGAGGCCGGGCCCACGATCGGCGGCAACGTCTCGTCCGTCGACGTGGAGTACGGCGGGCAGACCTACGTCATCGACGCCGGGGCGCAGTTCTTCTACGGCAAGGCCCAGCCCAACTACCTGAACCTCATCGGCGAGCTCGGCCTCGACGACCAGATCCCGCTGTTTCCCGCCGGCATCACGATCTGGGACGCGGCCACCGACCGGCGGCTCCTGTGGGTGCCGTCGACGGTCGGCGGCCTCTCGCGGTACACGGTCGCCGACTGGCGCCGGCTGATCGAGTTCGGGGAGTTCCTCGTGGCGGCCGCGCTGCTGAACGCGTCCTCCGACCCGGACTGGTCCTTGAGCGTGAGCGACTGGCTCGCCGACGTGCCGCTCGACGACTCGTTCCAGCAGGACGTGATCCTCAACTTCCTCTACCAGTTCGTGTCGCTCCCGTACCCGCGCATCGGCGAGGCGTCGGCCGTCTACGCCACCACCTACTTCGTCCGCAGCGTGTTCGGCACCCCGTCGACCGGGTCGGCGGCCACGGCCGACCCCGCCAGCATCCCGCTGTTCCAGACCAACCAGAGCATGATCGGCCTGCTCGGCATCCTCGAGCAGGCACTGGCGCAGTCGGGGGTCGTCGCGCAGACCAGCTCGCCGGTCACCGCCGTCGCGCCGGGCGAGGACGGGGTGACCGTCACGGTGGACGGCACGACGATCACCGCGCAGCACGTCGTGCTGGCCTGCGACCCCGCCGCGTCCGGCGCGCTGCTCGCCGCGGGCGGCACGGCACCGAGCGACCTGGTCGTCCTCCTCCAGGAGCTGGGGGAGCAGTACCTCGACCTCTCGATCGTCCTCCAGCAGAACGGCGCCTGCTGGATGCCGAGCGACGAGTCGTACTGGGAAGGCGTGACGACCCTGGCCGACACCGCCAACCAGGCGGTGACCTTCAGCGCCTGGTTCGGGCCGCTCCGGCCGCCCTACGACGGCGACCTGCTCATCCCGGTGTTCAAGTCGTGGGGCTCGCCTGACCTGGACATGTCCAGCTGCGCCGACACGTTCTACTCCCACGTCCACGACGTCCCCCTCCCGACCACGGACTTCATCGCGCTCCGGGACCAGCTGGGCGCGTTCCAGGGGCGGGACGGGCTGCTGTTCGCGGGCGGGTGGACGGACTGGTTCGACAGCCAGGAAGCCGCGCTGCTGTCGGCGATGAACGTGGTGTCCCTGCTCCAGCCCGCCGGTGCGGAGGGCGCGGCGCGGGCGCCGGCCGCCTACGACGCCGCGGCCGTCACCGGGCAGGTCCGGTCGTGGCTCGACCTCGTCCGCGCCCACGCGCCGGCGGAGTTCCAGGCCGACCTGGCCGGGCTGTCCGAGCGTTTGGCCTGACGGCGCCGGGCGCGGCCACCCCGGGCTCGCCGTGCCGGCACCGGCGGCGGGCGTGGCCGGGGCGACGGCGGGCGAGCGAGCCCGGGTCGGCGTCCGAAGCTGTCACACCCCTCGGGTACGATGCCGCGCAGCGGATCGGGACCGGCCGGCCCGTCCGCTGCTTCCCCCGCCTCGTTCGCCGTCGCCGTCCACGTCCAGGGCCCGGGCGTCGACCGGCGGCCGCAGCGACTTCCCCTCGTCGCGCGACTGACGTCCCGCGCCCGGGCTCACGATCGCCGGTCGTCGTGAGCCCGGGGCGCGGCTGACCGGCACCGCTTCCCCCGACGATCCGCTCGTGCCCCGCCGGGGCACCAAGGCCGCCGCCCCGGCGCGCCCGCCGGCCGGTGCGGGACCCTTCCCCCTCGTGCCGCGTCGCGACGCGGGAGCGCTCACCCTGGCGCGCCCGTCGGGCGGGTCCGGGCACTTCCCTCGCGTGCCGTTTCGCGGCAGTGGAGCGCTCAGTCCGGCGCGCCCGTCGGGCCGGTCGGAGGCATTTCCCGTGCGTGCCGCGTCGCGACAGTGGAGCACTCACTCGGGCGCGCCGTCGGGCACTTCCGCTGCGTGCCGCGTCGCGGCGCCACAGCGCTTACCCCGGCGCGCCCGTCGGGCCGACCGGCGCTTCCCCCTCGTGCCGCGCCGCGGCCCGGCCGCCACTTCCCCCGCTCGTACCGCTCCCCGGATGGAGTGCCCATGCCACGCGCCCTCGTCGCGATCGCACTCGTCGTCGCCGCCGTCGTCGCGGCCGTCGCCGCCCGTCCGTCGGCCGCCGAGGCGACCGTCCGCTACGTCCCGCCGGTCGACGCGCCGGTCGTCGACGCCTTCCGCCCGCCCCCGACCCCGTTCGCCGCCGGGAACCGCGGCCTCGAGTACGCGACCGCACCCGGCACGGACGTCCGGGCGGCCGCGGACGGGGAGGTGGTGTTCGCCGGCCAGGTCGCCGGCAGCCTCCACGTCACCGTCCTCCACGCCGACGGCATCCGCACGAGCTATTCGTTCCTCGCCACGATCGCCGTCCACGAAGGCGACGATGTCCGGCAGGGCGACGTCGTCGGCACGGCCGGGCCTCGCCTGTTCTTCGGGGCCCGGGTCGGCGACGAGTACGTCGACCCCGCGCTCCTGCTCGGCGGCGGGCCGCCCGCCGTCCACCTCGTCCCGCTCGAGGGCGACGGCGTGTCGGCGGGCGACGAACGCCGCGCGCTCGCCGCCCTGTCGGCCGAGCACCGATGGCCGGCCGCCGGCGCACTGGCGTGGCTGCGGGACCGGGCGGCGGCGCTCCCCGCCCGCCTGGCGTCGTCCGGCCGGGCGGCCGCGGGCTCGTGGCGGGCCGTCCTCCACGAGGTCCTGGCGCTCGACCCCGTGCCGCACGTGGCGGCCGTGGCCGACGCGGTCGGGCGGTGGCGGGCGGCGCGGCAGTCGTGCACCCCACCGGACCGGTCGCCACCACCGACCTCGGGCCGGCGCATCGCCGTCCTCGTCGGTGGGCTGGGGTCGTCGAGCCTCGACGCCGCCGTCGACACCGTCGACACGGCGGCCCTCGGGTACGCGCCGGCCGACGTGGTCCGCTTCAGCTACGCCGGCGGTCGCACCCCCGACCCCACCGACGGGCTCACGACCGTGCCGGCGACGGCCTACACGCCGGCGGACACCCAGCGCGACCTCGCCGCGTCCGGTGCCGCCCTGGCCGACCTGCTCACGGCGATCGCGACCGCCGCGCCCGGGGTCCCCGTCGACGTGATCGCCCACTCGCAGGGCGGCCTCGTCGCCCGGCTGGCGCTCGACGACCTCGCATCCCGAGCCGGCGCTCCGGCGTTGCCGGCCGTGCTGGTCACCCTCGGCACGCCGCACGGCGGCGCCGACCTCGCGACCGCCGTCGCCGCGGCCGGCGTGTCGACCGCGGGCGCGTCCGCCCTCGGCGGCCTGTCGGCGCTGCTCGGCCTCGACCTGGACGCGAGGTCGCCGGCGATCGCCGAGTTGGCGGAGACGTCCGACGTGGTCGCCGGGCTCGCCGGCCGCCCGCCGCCGGCCGGCGTCAAGGCCGTCTCGATCGCGGCGCGGGGCGACCTCGTCGTGCCGACGGCGCGGTCGGCGCTGGCCGGCGCGGCACTCGCCGTGGTGCCGGTGGGCGGGCCGACCGCGCACGACCGCCTCCCCGGCACGCCGGAGGCGACGAGGGAGATCGCGCTCGCGCTCGCCGGCATGGCGCCGACCTGCGAGTCGCTCGCCGACGTGGTGCGGGATGCGGTCACCGCAGAGGCGATCTCCCTCGGCGAGGACGTGCTCGGCCTCGCCGCCGCGTCCACCGGCCTGGCCGTCGCGGCCGCACCGCCGTGACGGACGCCGCCAGGAGGTCGCCTCGTCGGGCGCGCCGCGACGCCGAGGGTGTTTCGAGCGATCGCCCCCGCACCGTGGTGACGGTCGCCGCCAGGGGGCCGCCTGGTCGACCGCACGGGGACGCCGCAGGAGGCTCGGCCAGCCGCCGCCGCACCGCCGTGCCGGGCGCGCCATGCGGGAACGGCTGGTCGCGCGCACGGCGACATTGCGGGAGACTCGACCGGCCGCGCGCCGGCCGGGTGGCGGCGACGACGCCGGCCGTGGCGTGGCGGTGCGCCCCGCCGCGCGCCCGGCCGCGGCTGGCCGGGCGACGGAGGGCCTCCGCTAGACTCCCCCGAGGCCTGCCGCCGGTGGGCCCGACCAACCACCACCCGTGCCTCCCCACGGTCGCCGCCTCGGCGCAGGGCACGGGCCTCGACGAACCGATGGGAAGGGAGCGAGTCATGGCGCCCGTCGTGACCATGAAGCAGCTGCTGGAGGCCGGCGTCCACTTCGGCCACCAGACGCGCCGCTGGAACCCGAAGATGAAGCGGTTCATCTTCGGCGAGCGCAACGGCATCTACATCATCGACCTGCAGCAGACGCTGCGGCGCATCGAGACCGCCTACTCGTTCGTCCGCGACCTGGTCGCCGACGACGGGTCGATCCTCTTCGTGGGCACCAAGAAGCAGGCCCAGGACCCGATCCAGTCCTACGCCGAGAAGTGCGGCATGCCGTACGTCAACGAGCGGTGGCTCGGCGGGATGCTCACCAACTTCGAGACGATCTCGAAGCGGGTGGCGAAGATGCAGGAGTACCAGCGCATGCGCGCCTCGGGCGAGTTCGAGGCGATGCCCAAGAAGGAGGCGCTGATCATCGGGCGCGAGCTCGAGAAGCTCGAGCGCAACCTCGGTGGCATCCAGCACATGAAGAAGCGCCCCGAGGCGGTGTTCATCCTCGACACCAAGAAGGAGCACATCGCCGTCACCGAGGCGAACAAGCTCGGTGTCCCGATCGTCGCCGTCGTCGACACGAACTGCGACCCGGACCTCATCCAGTACGTCATCCCGGGCAACGACGACGCCATCCGCTCCGGCACCCTGATGTGCCGCATCATCGCCGACGCCGTCCAGGAGGGCCGCTACATCGCCTCCCGCCGCGGCGGCGGTGACGGCGCCGGTCCCGCCCCGGCGAGGTCCGAGGAGCAGGAGGCGGCCAGGGCCGCCCAGCAGGCCGAGGCCCGCCGCCAGGCCGCCCTCCAGGCCCAGGAGCGCGAGGCCCGCCTCGCCGCCCAGGTGCGCGCCGGCCGCGGCCAGGAGGCCGGCGGCGCCGATCCCACCTCCCCGTCCGACGCCGACGCCGGCGCCGACGTCGCCGAGGCCGGCACCCCCGCCCCGGCGGGTGGCGCCGCCCCGGCCGCCGCGTCCGACGACGGCGCGCCCGCCACGTCCGCCACGCCGGACGACAGCGGCGATGCCGCCGCGGTCGCCGGCCCCAGCCAGGAGTAACGAGCCCCCATGCCCGAGTTCAGCGCCAAGGACGTCCAGGCCCTCCGCCAGGCCACGGGCGTCGGGATGATGGACGCGAAGAAGGCCCTGCAGGAGAACGGCGGGGACATGGAAGCGGCCAAGAAGTGGCTGCGCGAGAAGGGGATCATCAAGGCCGAGTCCCGCAGCGGCCGCGCCAACGAGCAGGGCGCCGTGGCGGTGAGCGTCGACGGGAACGTCGGGGCGATCGTCCAGCTGCGCTGCGAGACCGACTTCGTCGCCAAGTCCGAGGGGTTCACCAACCTGCTCGACGAGCTGGTGCAGCTGGTCGTCGCCAAGGGCGAGAGCGCCGTCGCCGAGCGCAAGGACGCGGTGGACGACCTGCGGATCACGCTCAAGGAGAACATCGAGGTCGGCCAGGTCGTGCGCTTCGAGGCGGCACCCGACCACGTGCTCGACAGCTACCTCCACATCCAGAGCGAGCGCGGGGTCAACGCCGTCCTCGTCGAGCTCGCCGGCGGGACCCGCGACCTCGCCCACGACGTCGCCGTGCACATCGCCTTCGCCCGGCCGCCCTACGTGCGGCGCGAGGACGTGCCGGCCGACGAGGTGGCCGCCGAGCGGACCACGCTCGAGACGATCACGAGGTCCGAGGGCAAGCCCGAGGCGGCGATGGAGAAGATCGTCGAGGGCCGGCTGACCGGTTGGTTCAAGGACCGGGTGCTGCTCGAGCAGCCCTACGTCCGCGACGAGAAGCGGACGGTGGCCCAGCTGCTCGGCGACGCCACCGTCGTGCGCTTCGCCCAGGTCGTGGTGGGTAGCTGAGCGACGTGAGCGGATGGAACGGCCGCAACGGGAACGGCAGCGAGGGCGACGGGCAGGGCACCGAGCCGCCGGTCCGTTGGCGGCGGATCGTCCTCAAGCTCTCCGGTGAGGCGTTCGCCGCCGACGACGCCCACATCCACAAGCCGACCGTCGAGCGCATCGCGGCGCAGATCGTCGAGGTCCGCCAGCTGCTGCACGTCGACGTGGCGGTCGTGGTCGGCGGCGGGAACATCTGGCGCGGCCAGCAGGATGGCGCCGGCATGGACGCCGCCCAGGCGGACTACATGGGCATGCTGGCGACGGTCATCAATGCCCTCGCCCTGCAGGACGCGCTCGAGCGGGCCAAGCAGCCCACGCGGGTGATGACCGCCATCAAGATGGAGCAGGTGGCCGAGCCGTACATCCGGCGCCGCGCCATCCGCCACCTCGAGAAGGGGCGGGTCGTGATCCTCGCCAGCGGCACCGGGAACCCGTTCTTCACGACGGACACGACCGCCGCGCTGCGGGCCGCGGAGATCGAGGCCGAGGCCATCCTCAAGGGCACCCACTCGGGGGTCGACGGCGTGTACACCGCCGACCCCAAGCGCGACCCCGACGCCACCCGCTACGACGAGGTGAGCTACATGGACGTGCTGAACCGGGGCCTGCGGGTGATGGACTCCACGGCCATCACGTTCTGCATGGACCGCCACCTGCCGATCGTCGTGTTCGACCTGCTGAGGGACGGCAACATCCGTTCCATCCTCGAGGGTCGCCCGGTCGGTACCCTGGTGCGGTGACGAGGAGCGGCGCCGGGATGACCGTGGACGACATCATCCAGGACACGACCGAGCGCATGAAGAAGGCGGTGGCGCACACCCGCAGCGAGTTCTCGAGCGTGCGGACCGGTCGGGCGTCCCCGGCGCTCGTCGAGAAGATCACCGTCGACTACTACGGCACCGAGGTGCCGCTCCAGCAGCTCGCCGGCTTCACGGTGCCGGAGGCCCGGCAGCTGCTCGTCGCCCCGTACGACCGGGGCGCCATGAACGCCATCGAGCGCGCCATCCGCAACTCCGACCTCGGGATCAACCCGAGCAACGACGGCAACGTGATCCGCCTGAACTTCCCGCCGCTCACCGCCGAGCGGCGCAAGGACCTCGTGAAGGTGGTCAAGCACATGGCCGAGGAGGGGCGGGTCGCCATCCGCAACCTGCGCCGCGCCGCTCGCCACGAGCTGGAGGCCCTCGAGCACGACCGCGAGATCTCGGCGGACGAGCTGGAGCGGGCCGAGAAGCAGCTCGACAAGCTCACGCACCAGTACGTGGCCGAGGTGGACGCCGCGTTCGAGCACAAGGAGCAGGAGCTGCTGGAGGTGTGAGCCGCACCGGCGCTCGACGCGGAGCGCCGGGCACCGACGACGGCCCGCACCCGCCAGCGCGGGGGCGACAGCGACGGCACCCAGGGGAGGTGGTCGTGGACCAGGACACCGGCGGCCAGCCGGACGAGGAGCGACGGTCGGGGGCGCAGCCGAGGGGCGCCGGCGCCGGCCGTGGCGACCCGCCCCGCCCCGGTGGGGCTCGGCCCAAGGACCCGGGGGAGGGGGTCAGGATCATCGGCGCGGACGAGGCCGCCGAGGCCATCGAGCGCGGTGACGTCGTGAAGCGGCGGGGCGACGACATGCCCCGCTTCGGCGACCGCCCGCCGCCGCCGCCCGAGGGCGGGCCCCGGCCCACCCTGCGGTTCCCGCTGTCCGGCACCGCCGACCCGACGGCCGTCGAGCGCCCGCCGATCGTGCCGCCCCCGCCGCCGGTCCCGCCGTCCGGGCCGGTCGGCGCCACCTCGGCGAGGAGGCCGGCGCCCGAGCCCGTCCCGGAGCCGGCGCCCGAGGAGCCCGTCCTCGACCCGACCGGCGACCTGGCCGCCGGGTGGGAGGACGACCTCGTCCCCGGCCAGCCGCTGCCGGACGACGACGACGTCGACAACCCCTTCGTCGCCCGGCCGACCACCGGCTCGACGCCGCTGCCGCCCTGGACCGACCCGCCGACCGGCGAGGTGCCGAGGGTGCTCGCCGACCAGCCCCTCGACGAGGACGACGACGACCTGGCGGCGTGGTCGTCGTTCGCCGCCTCCGGCGGGCCCCGCTGGCGGGACCAGCCCGAGGACTGGGACGAGGGCGACTTCGACCCGACCCGGCTGGCCGACGACGACGAGCTCCGCCTCGGCGCCCTCGACCCCGACCGCCCGTCCACCGCCGACCTCTACGACTTCGACG